>DASUZN010000001.1:0-4571 GCA_036376855.1 Gaiella sp.
GTCGGTGCGGCTGCTCTCGATCGGCGAGGAGCCCGAGAAGGGCAACCAGCTGACGCTCGAGGCGCATGCCCTGCTCCGCGAGGCGAAGCTCCGCTTCGACGGCAACATCGAGGGGCGGGGACTGCTCGAGGGCGACGCCGATGTCGTCGTCTGCGACGGCTTCACGGGGAACGTCGCTCTGAAGACGCTCGAGGGCACGATTCGCGGCGTCCTGCAGGCGCTGCGCTCCGAGATCGAGAGCTCGGCGAGGGGCAAGCTCGGCGGCCTGCTGATCCGCCCCGCCGCAAGCGGGCTTCGCGCCAGGCTCGACCCGGACACGTACGGTGGCGGTTACCTCCTCGGACTCCGAGGCCTTGTCGTGATCGCGCACGGCTCGAGCTCTCGTGTCGCGATCGCCAACGCGACGCGGATGGCCGCCCGGGGAGTGGAGCACGGCCTGGTCGAACGCCTCGCCGAGCGGCTGCCCGCGACGCGCGCGGAATCGCGCGCCTGACCGGTCCGTTGGGCTGTTAGAGTCCTGCGACTCAATCCATCCCGTTCACGACAGTGAGGTTTCGAAGTGGCTCTTTCTCGCGATGAGGTGTACGAGCGCGTCAAGGTGGCGCTCGTCGACAAGCTCGGTGCCGACGAGGGCGCGATCTCCGAGGATGCGGCGTTCCAGGAGGACCTCAACGCCGACTCGCTCGATCTCGTCGAGCTGATCATGGAGCTCGAGGATCAGTTCGGGATCAAGATCCCGGACGAAGACGCACAGAAGCTGACGACGGTCGGGCAGGCCGTCGACTACGTCGTCGAGCATCAGTGAGGTGCGCGAGGGGGAGGGCGCGGCGCTTCCGCGCCTGATCAGCGCCCTCCCTCCCGAGCGCCGCGACCAGGTCTTCACGCACACCTCATGGGCGCCCGACCGCGCGTCCTCGTACGAGCGGCTCGAGTTTCTCGGGGACTCCGTCCTCGAGCTCGCGATCGCGCGGACGCTCTACGACCGCTTCCCGGACGCGTCCGAGGGGCGCCTCGCAAAGATCCGTGCGCACGTCGTCTCGCGGCAGAGCTGTGCCGTGGTCGCGCGCTCGCTCGACCTCGGCGCCGTGCTCGTCGCACGGGCGCAGGACGTGCCGGGGCCGGAGCTGGACCGGATCTCCTTGAGCCGCAACGTGCTCGCGGCGCTGCTCGAGGCGGCGATCGCGGCCGTGTACCTCGAGCACGGCTACGACATCGTCGCTCCGGCGATCGTGGAGGCGTTCGACGAGCGGATCGAGTATGCGAGCACCGGCCACGTCGACTCGAAGACGGAGCTCCAGGAGGCGCTCGCGCGCACCGGCCGCGCGGTGCAGTACGAGGTGCTCGAGGTCGACGGCCCGCCGCACGAGCGGCGGTTCGTCTGCGCTGCCCTGATCGACGGTGAGCGTCTCGGCACGGGCAGCGGCACGACGAAGAAGGCCGCCGAGCAGGAAGCCGCCGCCGAGGCCCTCGCGGCCCTCGGCGTGCACCCGCCCGCGGTGACGCTAGGTGATCCGTCGCAGCGAGCTTCCGCGGCTCCCTGAGCCGTCGGTCGACGGCTCAGCAGCCGCTCCGCGTCGGGCGAGCTCCGTGCGCGACCGCACTCCGAGCTTCCGGTAGACGCGCGAGAGCGTCGCCTCGACCGTCTTCTTCGTCACGTGGAGGCGGGCGGCGATCTCGGCGTTCCGGAGACCCTGAACAGCGAGCTCGGCGACGCGTGCCTCGGTGGGGGTCAGCGCGTCGGTCGAGCCGCGCCGGCCGCCGAGGCGGCGCTCCACGGCCTCGACCCGGGCGGCCCAGAGGGGGTTGCCGAGCGCCTCGAACGTCGCCCGCGCCTCCGTCAGCCGCGCCGCGGCATCGCGGCGGCGGCCGAGCCGCCGGAGGATGTCGCCTGTCACGAGCAGCGACCGAGCATGCTCGAGGGGCCATTCCAGCCGCTGGTGCTCGACGAGCGCGCGCTCGGCCGCGACCAGCGCCTGCTCGACCTCCCCGTGGGCCGAGGCGAGGAGCGCCTGCGACCGGGCGGCCGTCGCGATCCCCCAGGGGCGGTCGAGCCGCCGGCCGTACTCCTCGAGCTCAGCGTGGAGCTCGGCCGCCCGGTCGAGCTCCCCCAGACCGACGAGGGTCTCGATGGTGTCGGGGTGCACGGGGTGCACGGACCACTCGCCGAGACCGGTCCCGCGCAGCATCGGGATCACGGGGTCGAGCGCCTCGCGTGCGGTGGCGAGGTCCCCCGCCGCGAGCTCGAGGTGGCCGAGCGCCTCGAGGTGGTGGCACAGCCAGATCGTCGACTCGAACGCCCGGGCTTCCTCGACGCCCGAACGCAGGATCCGGCGCGCATCGTCGACCCTGCCGGCGTGCACGGCGACGAGACCGCTCGGGTACCACTCCGCGCTCGCGTCCCCGCGCAGCTGTCGGTCGAGGAGCAGGAACTCCTGCGCGTGCGCCTCCGCCTGCGGGAGATTGCCGGCACGTATCTCGAGCTCCGTGAGTTGGAGCACGCAGCCCGCCGTCGAGCGAACCCTGCCGAGGTCGACGGAGCGGTCGAGCAGCTTCTGCAGGATGCCCCTCGCACGCGTGACGTCTCCGGTGTAGAGACAGGCGAGGCCGAGCTGCAACGACGGGCTCTGGTACGGCTCGGCGGCGCGTCCGGTCGTCGGCTCGGCGGTTTCACGGATCCTGCCGACGTCGAGGTGTCGCCGGATGGTTCGGTCTACGTCGTCGACCGCCTCACGGTGAAGCGCTTCGTGAACGACAGGCTCGTGAAGACGATCCGGGGCGGCGCCTCGAAGCCGCTCGGGATCGGAGTCGATCTCGACTGCAACCTGTGGATGACCAATATCTCCCAGCGGAACCTGACGAAGGTCTCGCCGAGCGGCAAGGTACTGGGCAGCGTGACCGGGAACGACCTGATCGCGCAGGACGTGGTCGTCGGGCCGAAGGGCGACCTCTATGCGTACGACTCGGGGAAGCACGCGATCGTGCGGTTCGCCGAGGACCGCTCGAAGCCTGCGACGGCCGCCGTCGCCGGAAGTGTCGCGGTCGCGAACGGCGTCGCGAAGGTGAAGTACACGCTGAGCGGCGTCGCGTGCCCGGCGCAGGTCGCGGCGACCGCGAGCCTTAGCGGCGCGGTGAACGGCAAAGCGAGCGTCAAGGTCGCCGCCGGCAGGTCGACCGTTCTCGCGATCCCCGCGAGGGGATCGAGCGGGAAGTCGCAGTTCAAGATCGTCCTCAGGACGAACGGCCGCCCGACCACCCAGGTCGCATCGGTCAACGTGACCGCGAAGTAGCCGGGGGAAGGGACGTCGAGGGGCCGTGCGGCGGCCCCTCGACGTCCGCTGCGACGGCTAGCCTCGCCCTCGCATGCACCTGCGCTCGATCCGCCTGCGCGGCTTCAAGTCGTTCCCTGACCCCGTCGAGGTGAAGCTCGAGCCGGGGGTCGCCGTCGTGGTAGGCCCGAACGGGTCCGGCAAGTCGAACGTCTCCGACGCGATCGTCTGGGCGGCCGGTTCGCTCACACCGTCGGAGATGCGCGCGGAGAAGCCGGACGACGTGCTGTTCGGAGGCTCCGCGACGCGCCAGGCCGCCGACCACTGCGAGGTCGAGCTGCTCTTCGACAACGAGGACGGCGGGTTCGGCGCCGAGCTCGACTACTCCGAGATCGCGATCGCGCGCCGGCTCGTCCGCGGCGGCGAGGGTCAGTACCTCGTCAACCGGACACCCGTCCGGCGCACCGACCTCGTCGAGCTGCTCGCCGACGTCGGGCTCGGCGGCTCGATGCACTCGATCGTCGGCCAGGGGAAGGTCGACGCCGTGCTCGCCTCGAAGCCCGAGGATCGTCGCGCGCTCGTCGAGGAGGCTGCCGGGCTCGGCAAGTTCAAGCGCCGCCGGCACCGCGCGGAGCTGAAGCTCGCTCGCGTCGCGACGCAGGTCGAGCGCGCCCGCGACGTCGAGGAAGAGGTACGCAAGCGCCTGCGCCCGCTGGCGCTCCAGGCGACGGCGGCCGAGCGCGCGGAGAAGCTCGTGGGCGAGATCGCGGCGCTCCGAGCGCGGCTTGCGCGGCTCGACCTCACCGCGCTCGACGCACGCCGCGCGGAGGCAGACGAGCGCCGCACTGCGGCCTCGCTCACGCGGCGTTCTGCGCAGGAGCGGCTCCAGGCGGTGCTGGGCGAGCGGGAAAGCGCCGAGATCGAGCTCTCGGACGCAGCCGGCGCGCGCGAGACGGCCGTCGGTGCGCTCTACCGCCTTCAAGGCGCCGGAGAGCGTCTGACGGTGCGCGGCGAGTCCGTCGCCGGCCTCGAGGCCCGCCTGCAAGACGATCTTGCGGATGCCGAGCTGGCAGCGCAGGCCCGAACCGACGAGACGCTGCGCGCGCTCGAGGATGCGGCCCGAACGGCCGCTGCGGCGGCGCGTGACGCGGCCACGCGCAGCGGGCACGCGACGGAGCGCGCCCGCCACGCGCATGCGCTGCTCGCGGCAGCGGAGCGTGCGGTCGCCGACGAGGCCGACAGCCGTCTCGAGGCCGTTCGTCGCGAGCGCGAGGCGGTCGACAGGGGGATGAGCGAGCTGACGGG
>DASUZN010000002.1:0-7299 GCA_036376855.1 Gaiella sp.
CTCGAGGCGGAGCCCGAAATCGAAGCCGAAGCTGAGCTCGAGGCCGAGGCGGAGCCCGAAGCCGAGGCGGAGCCCGAAGTCGAAGTCGAAGCTGAGCCCACCGCCGAGGCGGACGTCGAGGTCGCTGCCGAGGCAGCGCGCGAAGCCGAGCCCGAATCCGAGGCCGACCCGGCCAAGAGCTAGTGCCCCGCCCGATCGCCGTCGCGATCACTGGGGGAATCGGGGCCGGCAAGTCCACTGCGCTCGAGGCATTCCGCGCGCACGGCGCGGCGACGGTCTCCAGCGACGAGATCGTCCACCATCTGCTCGCGGCCGACGACGAGGTCCGCGACGCGATCGTCGCGCGCCTGGGGGAAGGTGTCCTCGGCGAGGACGGTCGCCCCGACCGCGGCCGGATCGCGCAGGCGGTCTTCGGCGACCGCGAGCAGCTCGAGTGGCTCGAGGGCCTTCTGCACCCGCTCGTCTCGCGCGAGTATCTGACCTGGCGCGAGCAGCTCGCCGCCCTCGACGACCCGCCGCGCGTGTGCGTCACGGAGGTGCCGTTGCTCTTCGAGGTCGGGGCGGAGGAGCGGTTCGACAAGGTCGTCGTAGTCACGGCGCCCGCCGCGCTCCGCGAGCAGCGCCGGCGCGTCGCGCAGGACGACCGCGACGCACGTCTCCTCCCCGATCGCGAAAAGGTCCGTCGCGCCGACTTCCACTACGTCAACACCGGCACGTTCGAGGATCTCCACGCCTGGGTCGGCGGGGTGATGACGGAGCTCGTGGCGGAGGCGTCGGCGCCGGCGTGAAGCGGGTCGGACTGGTGGTGCTGCTGGCCGTCGCGGCGGCGGCCGGGGTCGCCGTGTGGGTCGCGACCTCGCAGCCGGAGTGGTACCAGCGCGTCCGCTATCCGCTTCGGTACGAGGCGATCGTCCGCACGCACGCGCAGAACTACGATCTTCCTCCCGCGTTGCTCGCTGCGGTGATCTACACCGAGAGCAAGTTCGACGCGTCCGCGCGCTCGGGCGCCGGTGCGGTCGGCCTGATGCAGCTCCTACCCGACACCGCGCAGGGGATCGCGGTCCGGACCGGAGGGAACGGCTTCGTCGAGAGCGACCTGCTCGATCCCGAGATCAACGTCCGCTACGGCTCGTGGTACCTCCGGCATCTCCTCGACCGGTACGACGACGACGTACCCACGGCGCTCGCCGCGTATCACGCCGGCCCGGGGAACGTCGACGGCTGGCGCCGGCGGGGTGTCGGGATCCAGTTCCCGGAGACGCGGACGTACGTGAAGCGGGTGCTCGACGCGGAGAAGGTCTACGCCGACGCGTACGGCGACGAGCTGTCCGGCACGTAACCGTCGGAGGAAGCGGGGCGAGGCTGAGGCCACGCCCCGTCGGCACGCCGAGGCTTCAGCCTCGCCCCTGGTGGTCGCCCGCCCCGATCGCGTCCTTGACGAGGCGCCGCACGAGCTCGCTCGCCGGAGGGTCGAAGCCCAGCGCGCGCTGCGAGACGATCCCGTCGATCACCACGCCGAGGAACTGGCGGAGCTCGTCGGCAGAGAGGTCGGAACGCAGGTCGCCCGCCGCCTGGCCGGCCTCGATCCGCGCACGGCTCCGCTCGCGCGCCTCGGGCGGCGCGATGGCGAGCCACCGCTCCCGGAGGCCGGCGTCCGCCTTCAGGAGCCTGCCGAACTCGAGGTAGACGGCGAGCCAGTCCGGCTCGTCCTCCGTCACCGCCTCGAGCAGCGCGTCGAAGCCTGCCTCGGCGAAGAGCGCATGCAGGCGCGTGTTGTCCTCTGCGGCGAGCGCGAGGAAGAGCTCCTGCTTGGAGGGGAACCAGTTGAAGATCGCGCCCCGCGAGAGGCCGATCTCGCGCTCGAGCCGGACGACCGTCGCGCCGTCGTAGCCGTACCGCGCGAAGCACCGGCGCGCGCCCTCGAGGACGCGGCGGCGCCGCGCCTCCTTCTCCGTCTCGCTCAGCTTCGGCACGGTCGTACTTTACAAAACAGTACGTACGTCTTATATTCTCGCGCATGGCTGACCCAAGAGATCGTCAACTTGCCGAGCTCCTCGTCGACACGTGCGTCGGCGTCCAGCCCGGCTGGCAGGTGCTCGTCCTCGGGACGCCCCAGGGGCGTCCGCTCGTCGACGAGGTCGTGCGGCGCATCGCCGAGCGCGACGCGTACGCGCTCTTGCGCGTGGTGTTCGACGGCAACATCGCCCCGCGCACCTGGCTCCGCGCTGCATCGCTCGAGCGGATCGCCGTCCCGGCGTCGATCGAGCAGCACGCGATCGAGACCTGCGACGCGCTGATCGCGGTCGACGCGCCCGAGAACACGCGCGATGCGGCAAGCGTCGACGCCGAGCGAACCGCCATGCTCCAGGGCGCGTATCGGCCTTCGCTCGAGCGCGTCTTCGCGGGCGCCGTTCCGTGGGTCGGCTGCCAGTACCCGACTCCCGCCCTCGCCCAGGACGCCGGTATGGCGACCTCCGACTTTGCCGACTTCCTCTACGGCGCCTGCCTGCTCGATTGGGACGCGGAGCGCACGCGCATGCGACGCCACGCCGACCGCTTCGACGCGGCGGACGAGGCACGGATCGTCGGGGACGGCACCGACATCCGGCTGTCGCTCGCAGGCCGCTCGATGAAGGTCGACGCTGCGGGCGCGAACATCCCCGGCGGTGAGTTCTTCTGCTGTCCCGTGGAGGACTCCGCCGAAGGCGTGGTCACCTTCGGCGAGTTCCCTGCCGTGTACGCCGGACGCGAGATGACGGGCATCCGGCTCCGCTTCGAGGGTGGCAAGGTCGTCGACGCCACGGCGGCCACGAACGAGGACTTCCTGATCGAGACGCTCGACTCGGACGAGGGCGCGCGCCGGCTCGGCGAGCTCGGGATCGGCTGCAATCCGGGCATCACGCGGTATATGAAGAACACGCTGTTCGACGAGAAGATCGACGGGACCGTGCACCTCGCCCTCGGGAACGGCTTCCCGGACCTCGGCGGGACGAACGAGTCCCGCATCCACTGGGACATCGTCAAGGACCTGCGGATGCCCGGCACGCGGATCGAGCTCGACGGCGAGGTCGTCCAGCAGGACGGTGCGTGGCTGCTCTGACGCACGCGCGGAGCCCTCTCCGCCAGCGCCCGATCTTCGCGCTCGTCTCCGCGGAGGTCATCTCGTCGCTCGGGTCGCAGATGACGTTCCTGGCTCTGCCGTGGTTCGTCCTCCAGACCACCGGCTCGGCGACGCGGATGGGCATCGTCCTCGCGGTCGAGCTCCTTCCGATCGCGATCCTCGGGATCCCGTCGGGCTCGGTGATCGCGCGGTACGGCGCGCGGCGGACGATGATCGTGTCAGACCTGATCCGCGCGCCTCTGCTCGCGTCGATCCCGCTCCTCAACGAGCTCGGCGTGCTGAGCTTCCCGCTGTTGCTCGCGATCGTCGCGGGCATCGGCACCTTCCTCGCGCCGTACTTCGCCTCGCAGCGGCTGATCCTCCCGGAGCTCGTGGGGGACGACGAGCATGTCGTCGCCCAGGCGAACGCCGTCGTCGAGGGGGCAACGCGCGCCACGTCGCTCCTCGGGCCCGCTGCGGCAGGTCTCCTGATCGCGGTGTTCAGCGCGCCGGTCGTGCTCTACGTCGACGCAGCGACGTTCCTGATCGCCTTCGCGCTGCTGGCCCTCCTCGTCCCCGCGCGGCCGCCGCGTCCGCAGTCCGACGACAGCCGGGGAGTCCTTGCCGGGATCCGATTCCTGCTTCGCGACCCGCTGCTGCGTGTTCTCGGGCTCACCGCGCTGGTCGCGAACGGGCTCGGGCAGATGCTCGGGGCCGGCCTCACCGTGCTCGCGTACGAGGAGTACTCGAGCTCGAAGGTCGCCGGGGCGTTCTTCGCGGCCTTCGGGCTCGGCGCGGTGCTGGGAAGCATCGCCGCCGTCCGGATCGTCGGCCGGCACGATCCGTTGCGGCTCGGCGCGTCCGCGTTCGTCATCCTCACGCTTCCGATCTTCGCGCTCTCGCTGGAGCTGCCGGTGCCCCTCGTCATGACGGCGCTCGCCGCCTCGTCGTTCTTCGGCCCACTCGTCAACGCGCCGCTGATCGGCGTGATCACGATGCGCACGCCGGAAGCGATCCGCGCGAAGGTGATGACCGCCGTCCTCACCACCGCGATGCTCGCCGGCCCTGCCGGCATGGCGCTGGCCGGGCCGCTCCTGCAGTCGTGGGGGCCGCACCGCGTGTTCCTGCTCGTCGCGACCGGCCAGCTGCTCGCGACGATCCCCTTCGCGATCGTCGCGTTCCGGCGGCACGAGCCGGCCGCGGTGGCCGTGTCCTAGCCGGTCGCGGTCGCGTCGTCGGGCGGCTCGACCATGTGCCGCCACAGGTTGTCGAGCAGCTTCATGCCCTGCGGCGTGTAGAGCACCGCGGGGAAGTCGAGCACGCCGGCCGAGAAGACGCGCGCGCCCGCAGCGGTCTCGTGGTAGGCCATCTCCGCGTTGAGCCCGAGCCCGAACAGGTTCGGGATGAGCGCGAGCACCCTTGTGCCGGGCGGCGAGAGCGGGGTGGTCATGTCGATCTCGATCCCGAAGCCGCCGACCTCCTGGCCGAGGAAGTCGCCGTTCGCGAGCCCCGTCCCCTCGAAGAGCCACGGCGCTGCCTCGCGGTCCGTGACGACGAACGGCGCCTGCCGCTGCCCGTCGTCGTTGGCGCGGTACTGGATCCCGAGCATCCGCGCCTCCGGACGCCCGAGCGTCCGCCATTGCGCGATCCGGCGGATCGACTGTCCCTGCCGCTCGACCTTCCAGAAGAAGTTGTTGGCCGAGAGGAGGATCAGCCTGCCGCCGAGCGCGTAGTACCGCTCGACGACGTCGTACGCGTGGGTGGTGACGTACTCCGTGTGCCCGGGGAACACGACGAGGTCGTAGAGCGCGTGGAGGTCGTCGCCCGTCGCGAACGCGTCGAGGTCGTCGTCCGAGAGAAAGTCGGGCTCGCGTCGCGTCTTCTCGAGGAAGCGGAGAAAGGGGAAGTCGTAGCGCCGGAATCGCGGCGGCACGCCGCGGTCCCGGTACGGCCGGGTCAGTACAACCGGCGGCCTGCCGCCCGCATACCACGTGTCTCCCCAGCCGTCACCGTCGGCGTCGTACAGGTTGTACGCCTGCCAGGTGTTGGTGGGAAGGACGACGGCGACGCGCAATTCGCTCGGCGTCACGGCGCGCAGGATGAACGGCGCGAAACCGACCCGGCCGTCCTCCGCCTCGAGCCGTGCCGCGTAGAGCCCGCTCGGCCAGTCGCCCGACTGGAGGCTGATCGTCTGCCGCGTCGAGCGCTTCCCGGTCCAGTCGATCCGTACCGGCTCGCCCATCTCGAGCCCGACCATTTCGTCGTTTCGCAGGCTCGGGTCGGGCCCATGGCCGATGCGGAGGAACGTGAGCGTGAACGACGGCACGTCGGCGAGCACCCGCATGGCCATCCGCTCGGTGGGGAGGTACGAGCGGCGCGTGAAAGCGGCCTCGATCCCGAGCACGTGGACGACCGGCGCGCGCGTGCGCTCGGGGCTTGCCGGGCGGCGCCCGCCGTAGACGCGGCGGCCGCCGTTGCCCTCGACCGTGAGGCGCATGACGTAGGAGCCGACCGGCACGTCGTCGGCCGGCGTCCATGCGATCTCGTGCGGCCCGGGCGGGAGTGTCGCCTCCTTCGTCCAGCGGACGCTGCTCGTCCCGATCCCGGTCATGACGGCGTCCAGCCGAACGCGAGCACGCCGGCCGAGTCGGAAGCGGACGCGCGCCGTGTCACGGCCCGCGCTCTCGGGCGCGATCGTGACGAACATCGACCGGTCGCCGGAGAAAGGCTTCGCCGCGCCCCGGACAGTGATCTCGGTCGCGTGCGGGACACCCGTGTCCTTCGCGAACGCGGTGCGCGGGAGCGCCGCAAGCGCTGACGCGGCACCGGCCGCCGCCCCGAGCAAGCGCCCCCGTGTGAGCCCGATGCCGCGCACCGTCGCCAAACGCTACCGGCCGGGTCGGCGTGCCGATTCCGGCCGAGGAGCCTGCCCCCCGGAGGCTCCTCGGCCGGACGCTCCCCCGTGTTACGGGCAGGTGATGTCGCCGCCGTCCGAAGCGGACGCTCCACCCGCATCGGTCGCGGTCACGGTGAACACCGTCGGCCCCGAGTACAGACCGTCGAAGTCGCAGCTCTCCGTGTAGGTGTAGGTCCACGATCCGCTGGCGTCGCTCGTCGCTGCATTCGAGATCGGCAGGAACCAACCCCCTGGCGGGGTCGACCACTCGAAGTCGAGCGAGACCGCGCTGTTCGCGTTGTATCCCGTGCCGGTCAGCGTCGCCGTCAGGCCGCTCGTCGTCACGTTCAACGACGCGTTCGTGACCGTCGGTGGCTTCGGCGGCGCCGGCGGGACGAACTGTCCCTCCAGGACCGCTGTGACGTCCATCGCGCCGGACACCTTGATCGTGCAGGGGTTGCCCTGCCCCGCGCAGGCGCCCTCCCAGGCCTTGAAGGTGTGCCCCGGCGTCATGGTCGCCGTGAGCTTGACCTCGCGTCCCGCGTCGAACGACCTGATACAGGCGAACGGGCAGTCGATCAGGTACGGATCGCTCCGCACGTAGCCGCCTCCCCAGGGCTTGACGTCGACCGTCAGCGTCGCCGCACCCGTCCACGTGTAGGTGGAGCCGTCGCTCTCGGGCGGCTTCGACTGGCCCGCCGCCGGGAGCAACGCGGCGACTGCCCCGAGCACGAGAACGAGCAGTGCCCGCCGCACGTGCCTGCTCCTCATCTCGAACCTCCTTCGTCGGCCGCGGGCACCACGCCCGGGCCTTCGGCAAGCACGTTGCGCCGTGTCGCTAACCGCGCGCTAACCGGCAGAGCCAAGCCCTCAGTCCCGAAGCTCGACGCGGACGACCAGACGGCCGTCGTGGGACGCCGACGTCCCGACCTGGACGAGCAGCGCATCGGTCTCGGCGACGGGGACGTCGAGGGAGAGCTGCGCGTTCCACACCGGGCTCGCGCAGCCGAGGAAGGTCGGTTCGCCCCGCGATCGCACGGCCGATCGGTAGATGCGCACCACCGGGTCGAGCGGCGTCGAGCCGGTGAGGTCGACGACGATCCTGCCCGCCCGCGCGGGCGTGAGGCGGTACCAGACCGCAGTTGCGGTGGGGAGGCACTGCGACGGCTCGTGCGGCCTCGCGGTCCGGTCGGAAACGTCGATCGTCTGGGCGAACGGGAGGCTCGGAATCGGCACGGGCTCCTCGAGCGTGCCGAGCAGCGTCGCTTCGAGCTGGGTCATGACCGATCCTCCCTGGTGGTGG
>DASUZN010000003.1:0-3359 GCA_036376855.1 Gaiella sp.
GATCCGCCACGTCGAGGCGCCGAGCATGAACGTCTGGCCCTCGCGCGCCTCGTACACCATCTCCTCGTCGAGCTCGCCGACGCGGCCGCCGCCGTCGACCTGGAAGACGCCGAAGAGCCCGCGGTCGGGGATCGTGCCCGCATTCGTCACGGCGAGCCGGCGCGCACCCGTGCGACCGCGGATCACGCCCCCCGTGCGGTCCCAGACGATGCGCGGCCGAAGCTCCGCGAACTCGTCGGACGGGTAGCGCCCGGAGAGCATGTCGAGGACGTTCTCGAGCTGCTCGCGCGCGAGCTCCGCGAACGGATAGGCGCCGCGGACGAGACGGTGCAGGTCGTCGACCGCGATCTCCTCCTCGGCGCAGATCGCGACGATCTGCTGGGCGAGCACGTCGAGCGGGTTGCGCGGGATCACGGTCTCCTCGATCGCACCCTCTCGCATCGCCTTCGCGACGACCGCGCACTCGAGCAGGTCGGCCCGGAACTTCGGGAAGATCCGCCCCTTCGACGTCGCGCCGAGCTCATGCCCTGCGCGGCCGACACGTTGCAGGCCACGGGCGACCGACTTCGGGCTCTCGACCTGGACGACGAGATCGACGGCGCCCATGTCGATCCCGAGCTCGAGGCTCGAGGTGGCGACGAGGCAGGGGATCCGCCCCGCCTTCAGGTCGTCCTCGATCAGCACCCGCTGCTCGCGCGCGAGCGAGCCGTGGTGGGCGCGCGCCACGTCTGCCTCGGCGATCTCGTTGATGCGCAGCGCGAGCCGCTCGGCGAGTCGGCGGTTGTTGACGAAGACGATCGTCGAGCGGTGCGCGCGGACGAGCTCGAGCAGCGCCGGGTAGATCGAGGGCCAGATCGAGCGCGCGCTGGCCTCGTAGCCCGAGTCCATCTCCACCCCGTCCTGCACGACGGGCTGCGACAGCGGCCGCGACGAGGTCCCGAGCTCGCGCATGTCCTCGACCGGGACGACCACCTCCAGGTCGAGCTCCTTGCGCTGCCCTGCGTCGACGAGCGCGATCTCCCGGTCCGGCCCGGCCACCCAACGGCCGATCTCTGCGAGCGGGCGCTGCGTTGCCGAGAGCCCGATGCGCTGGAACGGCTGCTCGGCGACGCGCTCGAGCCGCTCGAGCGACAGGGACAGGTGGGCGCCGCGCTTCGTGCCTGCGACGGCATGCACCTCGTCGAGGATCACGGTCTCGACCGTCTTCAGCAGGTCGCGGCCGCGCGACGTGAGCAGGAGGTAGAGCGACTCGGGCGTCGTGATCAGGATGTCGGGCGGCGTCCGCAGCATCCGCTCGCGGTCGCGCTGCGGCGTGTCGCCCGTCCGCACCCCCACCGAGAGCGCCGAGCCGATGCCCGTGAGCGGCCCGCGAAGGTTCCGCTCGATGTCGTAGTTGAGCGCCTTGAGCGGCGAGACGTAGAGCAGCCGCATTCCCTCGCCGGGCGCGTCGTTGAGCCGGTCGAGCCCGAGGAGAAACGCGGCGAGCGTCTTCCCCGAGCCCGTCGGCGCCTGCACGAGGACGTGTCCGCCGGCGGCGATCGCCGGCCACGCGAGCTCCTGCGCGGGGGTCGGCGCCGCGAAGGCGCGCTCGAACCAGGCCCTCGTCCTGGGTGAGAGCGTGTCGAGCGGATCCACCTGCCGAGCGTAGCCCGCACGACTCGGCGCGGGACTACGGCTCGCCGTACGTCCAGGGATCGAGGCACGGGACGCCGATGCGCTCGAACGGCGCCGTGTCGCGCGTGACGACGGTCAACCCGTGAAGCAGCGCCGTGGCGGCGAGAAGGCCGTCGACGGAGGGAACCGGATCCGCGGCGCTGATCCGTCCCCAACTCTCGGCGACCGGGACGTCGACCACGAGCACCCGATCGGCGAACACCACTCGGACTTCCTCGAGCCAGGTCTCGAAGACGAGAGCCTGGGAGGGGTCGCGTGGCCGCAGACGCTCGATCCCACGCCGGACCTCGCCGAGGGTCAAGACGCTCACGTACATGTCCGTCGGGCGGATCGAGCCGAGCCACGCGCCGACGGCCGGATCGCGGTTCGACTTCCGCAACTCCGAGAGCACGTTGGTGTCGAGAAGATGGGTCACAGGTCCACCTCGCGCGGCGGGTCTTTCTGCCGCTCGAGGTCGAGCATCGAGAAATCCGGCCCGGACATCAGGAACTCCTTGAAGTCCATGGGCACGCCGCGCAGCCGGCGGTACTCGCGGATGTCGAGCACGACGACCGCCTCGCGGCCGTGCTTCGTGACGATCTGCGGGCCTTCGTTCACGGCGCGCTCGACGAGCTCGCTGAAGCGCTGCTTCGCAGTCTGCACCTGCCAGGTCATATCTACAGTCTAGACTGTCTAGACATGTCTGGGCAAGCCGACGATAGCCTGCAGGGGTGACCTACTCGATCGTCGGGCGCGACCCCGACACCGGTGAGCTCGGCGTGGCCGTCCAGTCGCGCGCCTTCAACACCGGCGCGGCGTGCGCGTGGGCCGAGGCGGGCGTGGGCGCGATCGCGACGCAGTCGTTCACCGAGCGCCGCTACGGCCCTCGCGGGCTCGCGTTGCTCGCCGAGGGACGCAATCCGCGTGAGGCGCTGGACGAGTTGCTCGCGGCCGATGAGGGCCGCGAGATCCGGCAGGTCGCGTTCCTCGACGTGCACGGCGCGACCGCCGCGCACACGGGCGAGAGCTGTATCCCCCACGCCGGCGACGAAAGCACCACGAACGTCAGTGCGCAGGGAAACATGCTCCGCTCGCCCGACGTGTGGCCCGCGATGCGCGAGGCGTTCGACGCGACATCCGCCACGCTCGCCGAGCGGCTCCTCGCCGCACTCGACGCCGCGGAGGCGGCAGGCGGCGACTACCGCGGCAGGCAGGCCGCGGGGCTCGTCGTCGTCTCGGGCGAGCGCGACGAGCAACCCTCGGTCGACCGCGTCTTCGACCTCCGCGTCGACGACCACCAGGATCCGCTCGGCGAGCTCCGCCGGCTCCACCGTCTTGCCGCCGCGTACCGGCGCCGCAACCGCATCGACGAGACGGCCGACCCGGCGGAAGAGCGCGAGGTTGCGCGCGCGGCAGGGCTCCGCGACGACGAGGCGGCGCTCGCCGCGCTCTTCGCTCACGCGCGCCGTGGCGAGACCGACGAGGCCGTGGCGCTGATCGGCGAGCTCGTCGACGCCGAGCCGCTGTCGCGGGCGGCGTTCGAGCGCTACGAGGCGCTCGGCCTGATCCAGCCAGGGCTCCTCGACCGCGTCCGCGACCGGTGAGCTCTCCGCGATACGATCGCCGCATGCCCGACGCGCTCCATTTCACCGGCGATGCCGAGGCTGACAAGCTCATCGCGAAGGATCCGCTCGCGCTCCTGATCG
>DASUZN010000004.1:0-8043 GCA_036376855.1 Gaiella sp.
TCGAAGGCCCCGCCGCCGACCTCAAGACGAACGAGGCGGTGCAGAAGGCCTACCTCGGGTTGGACTGATCGTGTTCGCGAGCAGGAAACCGCAGGAGCGGTTTCCTGCCGCTTGGATCCCCGCCTGCGGCGGGGCAGATCCCTGAAGGCGTCGCCTTCGGCGCCGCAACTGCCGGTTCGTGTTGCACCGTTCGTTAGCTCGCGAATGGGCTCCGAGACCTCCGCACGGCCAGCGGCGGTGGCCCAGGTCGGTCAGGCGCCGCTGACGACGAGCGCGGGGTACGGCGGCCCCAGGATGACGCCGGTGCGGCCCTCGGGGCCGGCGAGCCCTTCGGCCATCGCGAGTGCGGTGGCCGTGTTGTGCGACGGGACAAGGCCGAGCGCCCGCGCCGCGCCCGCGTCCCGACAGCCCGCGACGATGACTCGGCCCGCGCGCTCGAGCATCGCCCCGCACGTCTCCCAGTCGGCAAACGGCAGCCGCGGATGCGGGGCACCACCGCTCCGGTAGGCCGCGACCGCGCGCCGGTCGCGTGCCGCCTGGGCTTCCATCCGGCCTAGCCCCTTCGCGGCGGTGCCATCGCGGAGCGCCGCGAAGAGCGCGAGGTACGGCGCCTGCGGCCCATGCCCCATCACGCGCGAGAACGGATGGAGCAGGACGACGGTTCCACCTTCGACGAGTGGCGGGCGGTTCCGCCAGAGGCGGAGTGCATGCCCGAGACCGAGCGCAGCGGCGGTGATCGGGTTCAGTGGCTCGCGTGGCAGGTGCGGCCCCTCCCACGGCAGCGGCACGACGAGCGTGTCGAACGGCTGCGCGACGACGACGCTCCGCACAGCGGTGCCGCGCACGAGGGCTTCCGCGTGTGCGACCGAGGGCGGCCCCGCGAGCGCCGCGACGACCTCGAGCTCGCGCGGCGCTCCTGCGAGCACGCGGCGGCGGAGCACGGCGGGCGACACGTTGAGGAGCCGTCGGAACGGCGAGCGGCCAACGGCCTCGATCGCCTCCGGGCGCCACGGGTAGCCGCGGTAGAGGCCCGCTGTCCGCGGCCGGTCGAGGACGAGCGAGAGCCCGATCACCGGGGCCGCGCGGCCGAGCTCCTCCTCGAGGGCGGCGCCGATCTGGAGCGCGGCGGCGCCTTTCGCCTCGAGGAGGGACACCGTGCGCGCGGCGCGCATCGTCCCGGGCACGGTCGCGTCGACCAGCGCCGTCGCGCCGCCGTGGAGCACGCTTTCCGCGGCGCCGACCGTCACGATCAGGTCGGTCTCGACGAGCTCGGGGTGGACGCGGGTCAGGTGCCTGCCGGCGACGACGGGCCGGAGATCGTCCGCTTCGCAGTCGTGGACGACGATCGACCCGCGGAACTCCCGTGCGTGGTCGGGCCGGAGCAGCGTCTCCAGCTCGCGCCGCCCGGGCCTCCGCGCAAGCCCGCCTGCGACGAGGAGGGTGACGCGCTCGCGCGGAACGCCGGCGCGGGACAACTCGGCGATGACGGCCGCGAGGGCGTCGCGCCGCGCGTCGTTCTTGGCGGTCGGGAGCGGCACCGCCGGCGGTTGGACGACGACGGTCGCCCGGCCCCCCCGCGGCGCGAGCGTCTCCAGTGTCTTCCCGGCGAGCGGGTAGCGGAACGCCTCGGTGACCGCAGCCCGGATGTCTGCGAGTGCGTCGAGCGGCGGCGGGGCCCCGAGCAGCACGGCGTCGTCGGGCAGCGTCACGAGCGGCACGCGCGAGCCGGAATGCAGGGGCACGCGCACACGAGGATCCTAGGCGGCCGGGCCTCCGCGACCGCGGACCGAGGGCGTCAGGCGATGGCGCGGTGGAGGCGGTGGAACGTCGGCCGGAATCCGAGGCGGGGCCAGGCGCGCGACGAGAGCAGGTTCGTCATGCGCCAGTCGGTGACGACCCATTCGCGCTCGGTGTCGCGCGCCCACCCGAGCACAGCCTCGCCGAGCAGACGGCCCGCGCCGCAGCCCCGCGCCTCGGGCAGCACCGAGGCGAAGCCGAGGAAGCCAGCGCCCGGTGGGAGCGCAAGGCTCTTGTGGTCGGACGACATCTCGATCGCGCACGCGATCGCCGAGCCGATCACGTCGCCGTCCCGCTCGACGACGAACGTCGTGAAGCGCGGGTCGTCGAAGTCCGCCTCGTATTCGGTGCGGGCGTCCTCGACGGCCGGCAACGGACGGCGCGAGAAGACCGGCGAGAGTGCCTGGTGCGCAGGCAACGCGA
Organism: Gaiella sp.; assembly: GCA_036376855.1. Lineage (GTDB taxonomy): Bacteria > Actinomycetota > Thermoleophilia > Gaiellales > Gaiellaceae > Gaiella. The sequence continues at coordinate 2,221 of DASUZN010000004.1, forward strand.
CGTCGAGCCTCGCGAGCGCGTCCAGGTCGTCGCGGCGGGCAAGGCGGACGGTGAGGCCCGGCGGCGCCTCGGAGCGCTCCTCCGCCGACGGCGTCTCCCGGATTGCGTACACCTGCTGATGGCCGAAGCCGAGCCGGAACCACGCGTCGACGAGCGCGTGATCGGAAGCCGGCACCATCGCGTAGTGCATCGTGAGGCCGTCGGCGACCCAGCGTTCCGCGGCCGCCGCATAGAGATCGCGCACCAGCTCGACGCCGACGGCGGCATGGCCCGCCGGCTCGACCCACATGTTGGGGCCCCAGCTCGCGTCGCGGGGAGTGCCGACGACGAAGCCTGCGATCTCGCCGTCCACCATGCCGGCGACGCCCGACGCGCCGTCCGCGCGGACGAGCGCGCCGAGCTCCTCGCGGGCCGCGTCGGGCTCCTCGTACCGCGGGTCGAGGCCGGGCTCGACGAGCCGGTGCGCACGGTGGCGCTCGGCGAGCAGCCGCGCAGCGCCGTCGAGATGCTCGTCGGCGAAGGGGACGATCCTGGCCGATGTCTTCGTCAGGGCTTCGATCATGTCGTGACGGTAGCCCGGAGTGTCGTCGCGCGCGTCCGTCGCGAGGACGGTCTCGCGTCCTCCCCGCGAACGATACGCTCGGTTTCGTGAGCCCAAAGACGCTCACCGGGGAGGAGCTGCAGCTCGACGACGGCCCGGCAAAGGGCTCCGAGCTCTTCCTCGTCGACGGCAACAACCTCGCCTACCGCGCGTACTTCGCGCTCCCGGAAGAGCTGCAGACGACGGACGGCCAGCCGACGAACGCGCTCCTCGGCTTCACGAACATGCTCTTCAAGCTGCTCTCCGACTATGCGCCCCGCGGGGTCGCCGTCGCCTGGGACACGAGGCCGACCCACCGCACCGAGATCGCCGAGACGTACAAGGAGGGCCGCCGGCCGATGCCGGACCTGCTGCGGGAGCAGTTCCCGCATTTCCGGCCGATCGTCGAGGCGTTCGGCTACCGGAACCTCGAGTTCGAGGGGTGGGAGGCAGACGACGTGATCGCGACGATCGCGACCCGCGCCGACGAGGCCGGCATCAAGACTTGCGTCGTCTCGACCGACCGCGACGCGTTCCAGCTCTGCAGCGAGAACATCTCGCTGATGATGACGCCGCGCGGCGTCGCCGAGGTGAACGTCTACACGCCCGAGCGCGTCGAGCTCCGCTACGGCGTCCGGCCCGACCAGGTGCCGGATTTCATCGGGCTCAAGGGCGACACCTCGGACAACATCCCGGGCATCCCGGGGATCGGCGACAAGACAGCCGGCCAGCTGATCGCGCAGTACGGATCGCTCGAGGACGTGATCGCCCACGCCGACGAGCTGTCGCCCGCGCGGGGCAGGGCGGTGAAGGAGCACGCCGACCAGGCACGCGACTCGAAGCTCCTCGCGACCATGCGCCGCGACCTGCCGCTCGGCGTCGACCCGTCGGAGCTCGTCTCGGCGCCGCCCGACCGCTCGACGCTGAAGGAGATCTTCCGCCGCTTCGAGTTCCGCGGCCTGCTGAGCAGGGTCGACACGCTGGACGCAGCGCTGCCGGCCGCGGAGGCTCCGGCACCGGCGGAGACCGAGAGCATCCCGTGGCGGGAGGCGGCGCGCGAGGAGCTTGTGTTGAATCAACACAACGTTCTCGGCGTCGCGTGGCACGACGGCCGAGCCGGCCTCGCGGCGGGGGACGAGGTGCTTGTCGTCGAGGGGGCGCTCGAGGACGTTCGAGGGGCCCTCGGTGAGGCCGCGGTTCTCGCGCACGACGCGAAGCTCCTTCGTCTCGGGCGCGCCCCCGCGGACGACACGCTGATCGCCGCCTACCTCGTCGATCCGGGCCGCTCCGGCTACGAGCTCGACGACCTCGCCCGCGAGTACGGCCTCGAGCTCGTCCCCGAGCCGGCGACCGAGGAGGAGACGGCGGCGCTCGTGCGGCACGCGGAGGCGGCACGACGACTCGCTCCGACGCTTCGGGCCCGCGTTCGGGAGTGGGGGATGGAGCGCCTCTACGACGAGGTCGAGCTGCCGCTCACCGTCGTGCTCGCGGACATGGAGGACGCGGGCATCCGGATCGACGCCTACCGCATGGGGGAGATCACCGCGCGACTCGCCGAACGGGTCGAGGAGCTCGAGGCGAGCGCGCTCGAGCTGGCGGGCGAGGAGTTCCAGCTCGGGTCGACGCAGCAGCTGGCGCGGATCCTCTTCGAGAAGCTCGGCCTTACCGCAGGGCGGAAGGGGAAGACCGGCTATTCCACCGACGCGCGCGTCCTGCGCGCGATCCGCGACGACCACGCGATCGTGCCGGTCGTCGAGGAGTGGCGCGAGCTGACGAAGCTCCTCAATACGTATCTGCTGCCGCTCCCGGAGCTGATCGACGACCGCGACGGGCGTCTCCACACGACGATCAACCAGGCCGTTGCTGCGACCGGCAGGCTGTCGACGACGAGCCCGAACCTCCAGTCGATCCCCGTCCGCACCGAGCTCGGCCGGCGGATCCGCTCGGCGTTCGTCGCGGCGGACGGGACACGGCTGCTGTCGGCCGACTACAGCCAGGTCGAGCTCCGCATACTCGCGCACGTATCGGGCGAGCCCGTGCTGCGCGAGGCGTTCGCGCGCGGCGAGGACATCCACGCGGCGACCGCCTCGCAGGTGTTCGGCATCCCGCAGGCCGAGCTCTCGCGCGGCCAGCGCGACACGGCGAAGATGGTCAACTTCGGGATCATCTACGGGATCTCGTCCTTTGGGCTCTCCGAGAACCTCGGCATCCCGCGCGAGGAGGCGCAGGAGCTGATCGACACCTACCTGGCGCGGCTGCCGCTCGTGCAGGAGCTGATCAAGCGGACGATCGCCCAGGCGGCCGCCGACGGTTACGTCACGACGCTGCTCGGGCGCCGCCGCCCGATCCCCGAGCTCCGCGCGTCCAACCGGCAGACCCGGTCGCTCGGCGAGAGGCTCGCCGTCAACACCGTGATGCAGGGCACCGCAGCCGACGTGATCAAGGTCGCGATGGTGCGGATCCACGAGCGGCTGCGCACCGAAGGCCGTGCGTCGCGGCTCGTCCTCCAGGTGCACGACGAGCTCCTGCTCGAGGTCCCGGAGGTCGAGACGAGCGGCGTCCGGGAGCTCGTCCGCGAGGAGATGGTCGGCGCCTACCCGCTCGACCCGGCGCTTGCCGTCGAGGCCGGCGTCGGCGACACCTGGGCCGACGCAAAGGAGTAAGAGCATCGGTGCCGGGCGTCAGCCTGGCTTCGATTCCGTTTCCGCCCGCGATGTCCCTTTCATTCCGCGGAACGACGCACTAGACTCGCGCGAGCGTCGAAAGCCGACGCCGTCTGTGACAAGGGGAGACGGAGATTCGAGGATCTCGATGAAGCCGCGGCTCGCGTGCCCGCATCCTGAGGCTGCCCGAGCGGCATTCGCCATGCTGCTCGGCTCGGCAGGGCCTGCACCCGGCTCTCGGACGCCGTCAGAGATTCCAATCGAGACAAAGGGGAGCACCAGAGGATGAGACGCATCACACTCGTCGCGGTCGTTGCCGTGACAGCGCTCGCGGCCCTCGCCGCAGGCGCGGCCAACTCCGCCGGCGTGAAGACGTCGGTCCAGGCAAGGACCCAGGCGAACTCGCCGGTCCAGAAGGCGGTGTTCTTCGCCGCCGACGGCATGAGACAGGACATCGTGGCGCGGTACGCCGCGCAGGGTCTCCTGCCCACGATGTCGGACTTCCTGAAGAACGGCACGTCAGCCAGTGGCAACGGCCTTCTGACCCAGGCTCCGCCGAACACCGGAGCGGGCTGGTACAGCCTCGCCACCGGCGCGTGGCCGGGAGTCCACGGCTCGACCAACAACACCTTCCACCGCAACGGCCAGCCCTTCGCGAACCGCACGTCCGCGTTCGACACGGGTGTGCTCCAGGCGGAGTCCATCGCGCAGTCGGCCGAGCGCAGCGGCCTCAAGGTGGCGCAGGTCGAGTGGGCCGGCGGCCGCAATGCGACGATCGACGGTCCCACCATCGACTTCCAGTCGTTCTTCTCGGGCCGGGGCGTCGCGACGAACTTCATCGGCAAGGCCGGTGACGTGCTCTTCGACAACGCTGCGAACATCACGGCGTTCGGTCTCCAGTTCGACCATCCCGCCGGGTACGCGGGGCAGGCGCCCTACGCCGCCGCGGCGCCCACGGCGGCGTCCAACTGGACGGGGTCGCTCCCGCAGACGTACAGCCCAGCGCGCGAGATGCATCTCCGCGTTGTCGACTTCGGCGTCGACAAGTACGGGCTGAACGCCTGGATCTACGACTCGACGAACGACGGGAAGGCGAACTACGACAAGGTCCTCTTCTCGAGGACGAAGAGCGCCGCGGACGCCGTCGGCACGCTGAAGAAGGGCGAGTGGGCGGACGTCAAGGTGAAGATCGCCGACGGCCCCTCGGTCGGGCTGACGGCGGGGATGCTGGTCAAGGTCGAGGAGCTGGCGCCTGACCTCTCCCGCGTCCGGCTCTTCCACACGTCGGTCAGCCGCGCGATCGCGTCGTGGCCGAGCTGGCCCGGCGCGTCCGGGTTCAGCGGCGACTTCGCCGAGTACCTCGCGCAGAAGTTCCCGACGTCGACCGCCGCCGACTTCGCGATCCTCGAGGCCGGCATCACGTCGGAGGAGACCTACACCGAGCAGGGGCTGTACTGGAGGACCGGCCACCTGCCGATGCTCGAGTACGTCGTCAAGACGTACAAGCCCGACCTGTTGCTCGCTGGCATGCCCACCACCGACGAGTTCCAGCACCAGTTCCTCGGTCTCGTCTCACCGAAGCTGCCGGGCGGCGCGGCGAACCCGGCCTACGACGACGTCGACCTGAACGGCAAGCCGGACGGCCGTGTCGCGGCCCGCGAGGCATTCATCCGCACGGCCTACGAGGAGGCCGACGAGGTCCTGACCCGTGCCCGCGAGCTGATGGGCAAGGATCCGACGACGTTCGTCAGCTCGGACCACGGCTTCGCACCACAGTTCCTCGCGATCGACGCGAGCCAGCCGCTGGTCGAGATGGGGCTCCTCTCGAGGCCGCAGACCTCGAACTGCCGGCCCGCGACGGGCGAGACCATCGGCAAGGCCAAGGCCTGCTGGGCCGGCGGCACCGTCCAGATCTACCTGAACCTCACCGGCCGCGATCCCGCGGGCGGTGGGCTCACGCAGGTCCTCGCGACCGACGCCGCGAGCACGGTGGCGGCCATCAAGGCGAAGTACCAGGGCCTCGTCGACACCAAGGACTGGACGCACGACGGCCAGCCCGAGAACTGGAAGATGATCGACCGCGTCTTCACGAAGGCGGAGGCGCGGTACATCCCGAACGGGCCGAACTCGACTGCGGACATGGCCTACCCGACGAGGGCCGGCGACGTGATCGCGTTCTCGTATCCGCCGTACCAGTTCGACGCCGAGACGCCGGGGACGCTCGTCGCGCCGTCGCAGTTCTTCGGACAGCACGGCTACATCCCGGCCGTCCAGGACCTCGCCGCGAACATCAACATGCGGGCGACGTTCCTGGCCGGTGGCGAGGGGATCGCGAAGGGCGAGGTCTCTGCCCGGACGATCGATCTCGCGCCGACGCTTGCGTTCCTGTTGGGGATCGCAGAGCCGCAGCAGAGCCAGGGACGCGTTCTGCTCGACGTCCTCAAGGGCGGGAACGCATACAAGCCGATCACGGTCATCGGGCTGAACGACTTCCACGGTCAGCTCGAGCCGACGACCCTGGGCACGACGCTCTTCGACGGTATCGTGCAGAACGTCGGCGGAGGCGCCTTCCTCGCGTCG
>DASUZN010000005.1:0-3395 GCA_036376855.1 Gaiella sp.
CTCGAGGCGATCTATCTGAGCGGCTGGCAGGTTGCCGCCGACGCCAACCTGGCGGGACAGACCTATCCCGACCAGAGCCTCTACCCGGCGAACAGCGTTCCGCAGGTGGTGCGCCGGATCAATCAGGCGCTCCTGCGCGCCGATCAGATCGCGCATGCCGAAGGTGACGAGGGGACGTACTGGCTTGCCCCGATCGTCGCCGACGCCGAGGCGGGCTTCGGCGGCCCGCTCAACGCCTTCGAGATCATGAAGGCGTACATCGAGGCGGGCGCTGCGGCCGTGCATTTCGAGGACCAGCTCTCGTCGGAGAAGAAGTGCGGGCACCTCGGCGGCAAGGTGCTCGTGCCGACGAGCCAGTTCGTCCGCACGCTGGTCGCGGCGCGGCTCGCGGCCGACGTGCTCGACGTGCCTGCCCTGATCGTCGCGCGCACGGACGCGCTCTCGGCGTCGCTCCTGACGAGCGACGTCGACGAGGTCGACCGCGAGCTCTGCACCGGCGAGCGGACGCCCGAGGGCTTCTTCCGCGTTCGCGACGGGATCGAGGCGGCGATCGCCCGCGGGCTCGCGTACGCGCCGTACGCCGACCTCGTCTGGTGCGAGACGTCGATGCCGGACATGGACGAGGCGGAGCGGTTCGCCGCCGCGATCCACGAGCGCTACCCCGGCAAGCTGCTCGCGTACAACTGCTCGCCGTCCTTCAACTGGCGTGCGCACCTGTCCGACGCCGAGATCGCGGGATTCCAGCGCGATCTCGCGGCAATGGGCTACCGCTTCCAGTTCATCACCCTCGCCGGCTTCCACGCGCTCAACCTCTCGATGTTCGAGCTCGCGAGCGGCTACCGCGACGATGCGATGACCGCGTACGTGGCGCTGCAGGAGCGCGAGTTCTCGCTCGAGGACGCGGGCTACACGGCGACCCGACACCAGCGCGAGGTCGGCGCCGGGTACTTCGACCAGGTGATGCAGGCCGTGTCAGGGGGTGCGTCCTCGACGCTCGCCCTGGCCGGCTCGACCGAGGAACAGCAATTCGACACCGAGAGGAGCGCCGCAGCATGACGCCGACATCGCTTGTCCGCGAGAAGCCCGTGAAGCCGCAGGCGTCACACGCGGCCGCCCCGCAGCAGAGGCCGACAATCGTGACGCGGGCCGAGTCCGCGCCGTGCACCTGCCCGGAGCACTGCGAGCGCGACCACGAGCAGGACTGACGCTCGCCGCGACCCCACAGGCGCTTCTGAGAAGATCAACCGGTGCACGTCGACGACGTCCTCACACCCGACGCCGCGTCGTTCCTGACCGACCTCGAGCGCGAGTTCGGGGAAGGGCGGCGCGAGCTGCTCGCGCGCCGGGCCGAGCGGCTCGGGAGGCTCGCCGGCGGCGAGCTGCCCGACTTCCTCCCGGACACGGCGGCGGTGCGCGCAGGCGACTGGCGGATCGCGCCGTTCCCGGACGAGATCGCCGACCGGCGCGTCGAGATCACGGGCCCGGTCGACCGGAAGATGGTGATCAACGCGCTCAACTCGGGCGCGAAGGTGTTCATGGCCGACTTCGAGGACGCCAACTCGCCGACGTGGGAGAACTGCATCGAGGGCCAGCGGAACCTGACCGACGCGCTGGACAGGACGATCGAGCTCGACACGGGCGCAAAGCGCTACACGCTGAACGACGAGGTCGCCGTCCTGTTCGTGCGGCCTCGCGGCTGGCATCTCGAGGAGCGTCATTTCCAGGTCGACGGGCGGCCGATGTCGGGCTCGCTGTTCGACTTCGGGCTCTACTTCCTTCGTAACCATCGGCGGAACGGGCGTTACTTCTACCTTCCGAAGCTCGAGTCGCACCTCGAGGCGCGGCTCTGGAACGACGTCTTCGTCTGGTCGCAGGCACGCCTGGGCGTGCGCCGCGGCACGATCAAGGCGACCGTCCTGATCGAGACGATCCTCGCCGCGTTCGAGATGGACGAGATCCTGCACGAGCTGCGAGACCACTCGGCAGGCCTCAACGCCGGCCGGTGGGACTACATCTTCAGCGTCATCAAGAAGCTCGGCCACCGGCCCGAGTTCGTGCTGCCCGACCGCGCGGACGTGACCATGGCCGTCCCATTCATGCGCTCCTACTGCGAACTCCTCGTCAAGACGTGCCATCGTCGCGACGCCCACGCCATGGGCGGCATGGCGGCGTTCATTCCCTCCCGCCGCGACGCGGAGGTGAACGCGGTCGCGCTCGAGAAGGTGCGCGAGGACAAGGACCGCGAGGCGTCGCAGGGCTTCGACGGCACCTGGGTCGCGCATCCCGACCTCGTCCCGGTCGCGATGGAGTCGTTCGACCGTGTGCTCGGCGACCGGCCGAATCAGATCGACCGGCAGCGCGACGACGTCAAGGTCCTGACCCGCGACCTCCTCAACGTCGCCGCCACCCCCGGCGACGTCACGGAAGCCGGGCTCCGCAACAACGTCTCGGTCGGGATCCAGTACCTCGCCGCGTGGCTGCAGGGGTCCGGCGCGGTCGCGATCAACAACCTCATGGAGGATGCCGCGACGGCTGAGATCTCCCGTTCGCAGATCTGGCAGTGGCTCCACCACGACCGCGTCACCGAGGACGACGTCCGCCGGATCACCGAGGAGGAGATCGCAAGCCTCGGCGACGGCTACGGCGATGCGCGCACCCTCTTCGAGCGCGTCGCGACGCAACCGGACTACGTCGAGTTCCTCACCCTGCCGGCGTACGACCGGCTGCTGGCGGTCGAGCCGGCCTGATCGTCCTCACGGGCGGAGGGACGCCCAGGGCTCCTCGGCCGAGACGTCGGCCGCGGCGTAGCCGTCGCCCTCCACCGCCGGGGAGAGAATCGCGAGGATCTTCGCCGGCTCCGCCGTCTCGTTGTACGTGGCGTGGACCGCGTCGGCGGCGATGACGACGGCGTCACCCACGGTCAGCGTCTGCGACTCCGACTCGACCCATTGCTCGATCGTGCCCTCGAGAACGTAGATGACCTCCTCCTGGCCGGGGTGGAAGTGGAAGGGGTGCGCCTTCCCCGGGAGGAACGTCGCCTCGATCGCGACGATGCCCGCGAGCCCGTCGCGCGGGCCGGACACCTGAGCGAAGACGCCCCAGTCGTGCTCGTCGCGGCGGATGCCGGAGGCCGGGCGGAAGCCGCTCACGATGCCCCTCCGACCGGGATCGCCTTGAAGCGACGCATGTTCTCGGTCATCGCGGTCTCCGTCGGGAGCCGCTCCATCGACGAGGCCCCGAAGAAGCCGACGACACCCTCTGTCCGCGCGAGCACGTACGCGGCGTCGTCCGGCTCGGCGATGGGGCCGCCGTGGCAGAGGACGATGACGTCGGGTTTGACCTCCCTCGCCGCGTCGTGCATCGCCTGGATCAGCGGCACGCAGTCGTCGAGGGTC
>DASUZN010000006.1:0-3903 GCA_036376855.1 Gaiella sp.
CGATCGTCTACGCCGCGGCCGGGCTGCTGCGCGACCGGCCGGCCACGACCTACTGGGGCTCGCTCGAGAGGCTCGCGGAGACGGATCCGACGATCGAGGTGCGGCCCGACGACCGCTTCGTCGACAGTGGCGAGGTCGTCACGGCCGCGGGCGTCTCCGCGGGGATCGACATGGCGCTCCACCTCGTCGCGCGGCTCCACTCGGTCGAGCGGGCTCGCGACGTCCGTCGCTATATCCAGTACGACCCCGAGCCACCCGTGTAAGGCGTTGGGGTTGCGACCGCGTCAGCGGGCGCCTTTAGGGGTGTGCCCCGCCGGAGGCGGGGATCCGAGCGCGGGATTCCGCTTCTGCGGAATCCCGCTTGCGAACAAGCTCAGAAGAGGGCGCGGCCGGCGAGGTAGCTGATCGCGAGCGTGCCGAGGCCGACGGTGAGCGTCCGGACGAGCGTGCGCCGTACCGAGAGCTCGCCGGCGCCGGAGGCGACGAGCGAGGTCAGCGTCAGGGAGACGAGCGCTGCGACGAAGATCGCCCACGACTCCACCGCCGTCGAGACGATGAGGGTGATCGCCAGCGGGACCGCGGCGCCGAGCGCGAAGGCGATTCCGGACGACACTCCCTCCACGACAGGCTGGGTCGGTGACATGACCTCGGCGATGCCGTGCTCCGTCTCGAGCTGCGCGGCGAGCGCGTCGTGGGCGGTCAGCTGCTCGGCGACCTCACGCGCGAGGTCGGGAGACAGCCCCTTGCGCTCGTAGTACGCCGTGAGCTCGTCGATCTCCGCGGCGGGGTCGGCGGCGAGCTGCGCACGCTCCTCCTCCGCCAGCTCGAGCTGCGCCTCGCGCTCGGCGGCGGCCTCAGCCCAGGTCGCGCCGCCGAGGCCGAGGGCGCCCGCGATCGTCGCTGCGCTCGCCGCCGTGACGAGCACCGAGTGCGACGCGCCCGCGCCGGCAAACCCCTCGAGGATGCCCGAGGTGCCGATGATCCCGTCGTTCGCATCGATCGTCCACGAGCGGAACGACTGCGGGCGAGGGAAGCCGGCCCGCAGGCGCTGCCACCCGGACGCAGCCGGGGCTGCGTCCGCCGTCACACCTGCCAGACGCCGCCGCGCAGGAGCGGCACTGCGTCGCCGGCGGCCGTGAGGCCGTCCACGTCGAGCTCGGGCGAGCCGATCATGAAGTCGACGTGGATCGCGCTCTGGTTGATCCGCGCCTTGTCCTCGGCCGCCTCGACGACGCTCGCGTAGCCGTTGCCGAGCGCGATGTGGCTCGCCGAGTTCTCGTCGAGCAGCGTCTCGAAGAACGTCGTGCCGAGCGGGCCGATGCGGCCCTCGCCGTCGACGAGCGCGAGCTCCCCCAGGCGGGACGAGCCGTCGTCCTTCGCCGCGATCGCGCGCAATGCGTCCGCGCCCTTGTCGGCGTCGATCTTCACGGCCCGACCGCCCTCGAACTCGACGCGGATCCCGTCCATCATCGCGCCGTAGACGTCGAGTGGGCGCGTCGCCGTCACGTGGCCGTCCGCCCGCAGCGGGTCGGGCGTGGTGAACATCTCCTCGCTCGGGATGTTCGGGAAATGGCGTAGCCCGTCGACCGTCGTGAAGTCGGCCGCGTGCCACGCCGAGGAGCGGAGGAGGCCGACCGTGAGGTCGGTGCCGGGGCCGTGGAGCCTGATCGCGTCGAAGCGTCGCTTGGTGAGGATCGATGCCACGCTCTCGAGCTTGCGCGCGCGCTCACGCCATGCCTCGGCCGGGTCGGGCTCGTCGAGCCGGCAGACGTGCGCGATTGCCTCCCAGAGGCGGTTGAACGCCTCGTCCGGGTCGAGGTCGGGATAGACGAGCTTCGCCCAGCCGCGCGTCGGTGCGGGGGCGACACACCAGTTCGTCGTTGCCCGGTTGACGACGTCGCCGACGTTGGGGAGGTAGGGGAGCAGGTCACGGCCGGCCCGCGCGGGATCGACGCCCGCGAGCGCGTCGGGGTCTGCCGGGCCGGTGAGGGTCACGCGCGCCGCGTGCTCGTCGGAGAGCCACTCGAGGCGGTCGATCAACCAGGGCGGCACGTAGTCGAGCGTCGACTCGTCCGCGTGGAGCAGCCGCTCGCGCTTGACCCGCGTGTCGAACACCCACACGTCGACCCACCGTGCGCCGTGCTCGTAGGCGGCGCGCGCGACCTCGTGCGTCAGCGCCTCCTTGCCAGGGTACGTCGTGACGGCGACGATCTGGCCCGGTTGCACGTTGGCGCCGTACCCGACGACGAGGTCGGCGAGGCGGCGGGTGAGGTCGGCGTAGTCCTGCACCGCGGAGGAGCCTAACGCCGCAGAATGGCCTCGTGCGGTTGAACGCCTACCTCGCGCGCGCCGGCGTCACCTCGCGCCGCGGCGCCGACAAGCTGATCAAGGCCGGGCGGGTGACCGTGGACGGCGCACCCGGCGAGCTCAACACGTTCGTCGAGGCGGCGAACGTCGTGCGGGTCGACGGGCGGGAGGTCGGCAAGCAGGCGCTGCGCCACGTCCTGCTCAACAAGCCGCGCGGGACGATCACGACGGCGCGGGATCCCGAGGGCCGCCCGACCGTGGTCGATCTCGTCGGCGGCGACGTCCGGGTCGTGCCGGTGGGCCGGCTCGATCGTGACACGACCGGCGTGCTGCTCCTGACAAACGATGGGCCGCTCGCGCACCGGCTTGCCCATCCGCGGTACGAGGTCGAGAAGGTCTACGTCGCGGAGGTGCAGGGCGAGCCGGGGGAAGACGTTGTTCGGAGGCTCGCCGAGGGCATCGAGCTCGAGGACGGGCCGACGGCGCCCGCGCGGGTGACGCTCCTCGGCCCGTCGCGGCTCGAGCTCGTGCTCCACGAGGGCCGAAACCGCCAGGTGCGGCGGATGCTCGAGGCAGTCGGCCATCCGGTCGTGAAGCTCCGCCGCTCCCGCTACGCGGGTCTCGCCCCGGGAAGGCTCAAGCCGGGCGAGTGGCGCGAGCTGACGCGCGACGAGGTGCGCGCGCTCCGCCGCCGGGTCGGGCTCTGACTATTCGAACCAGACGAGCGTCGCGAGCACGACGTAGAGGCTGACGAGCGCGAGGCCCTCGAAGAGCACGGCCTTGCCGTCGCCGGTCACCTGCCAGAGCGCGATCGCCGTCAGCGCGAGCGCGCCGAGGTAGACAGGCTCGACGACGAAGGTGAGCCGCTCGGCGAAGAAGAGCGAGAGGATGACGAGGACCGGCCACAGGAAGCAGGCGATCTGCGCCACCGAGTTCTTCACGACGGAGATCGCGAGGTCGTTCTGGCCCTTCCAGGCGAGCTGGACGGCGACGACGTTCTCCACCGCGTTGCCTGCAATGGCGACGATGACGAGGCCGGTGAACGCCTTCGAGATGCCGATCGCCTCCACGGCCGGGTCGAGCGCGTGCACGAACCAGTCCGAGACGAACGCGGCCGCGATGCCCGACACGGCAAGCAGCACGATCGCGGCCTGGAACGGCAGCGCGCCGTGCTTCGGCTCGACGAGCGCCGCCTCCGATGTCCTGTCGGACCTGAGATAGCCCACGAGCCACGCGCCGTAGACGATCAGCAGGCAGATTGCGCCGACGACCGAGATCTCGACCTGGTGGTGGCTCGCGGAGTCGCCGACCTGGTCCGAGAGCCCGAGGATCGAGATCAGGAACACCGCGAGGAGCATCAGCGTCGCGGTGTCGTTCGGCAGGCGCGCGCCGAAGCTCATCGTGCCGTCTGGCCGCCTCGCCGAGCCGGCGGCGACCGTGAGGCCGAGGACGAGCAGGGCGTTCGCGAACAACGAGCCCAGGATCGAGAACTGGGCGACGACGAGCTCGCCGGCCGAGAGCGCGAAGAGCACGATGAAGAGCTCGGGCAGGTTGCCGAGCGTCGACTGGAGCGCGCCCGTCACGGCCGGGCCGAAC
>DASUZN010000007.1:0-2960 GCA_036376855.1 Gaiella sp.
CACGTTCAGCTGCTGCTTCGCATAGCGGGTCGTCTGCGGAAGCTTGCGCACGAGGCTTTCGACCCACGCGTCGACGGCGGCGTCCAGCTCCGCGCGCGGGACGGCGCGGTTGATCAGGCCCCACTCGGCCGCCTGCGGCGCCGGGATCTCGTCGCAGAGAAGGACGATCTCGCGTGCGCGGCGGTCGCCGACCATCAACTGCAGCCACTGCGTCGCGCCTCCGGCCGGCACCGAGCCGTGCTCGAGCCCGACGTGGCGGATGAAGGCGTCGTCGACCATCACGGCGAGGTCGCAGGCCATCTGGAGCTCGTTCCCGCCGCCGACCGCGATGCCGTTGACCCGCGCGATGGTCGGCTTGCCGAGCTCGCGGATGCGGTCGTGCATGTCCTTGAAGGCGCCGAACCACTTCCAGTACTCCTGCGGCCGCCCGACGAGCGTGTCCTCCCACGAGCGCAGGTCGGCGCCGACGCAGAACGCGCGCCCCTCGCCGGTGACCACGACGACGCGGACGTCGTCGTCCCACGACGCGTCCTCACACGCGCGCGCGATCTCGCGCAACATGCGGAAGTCGAAGGCGTTGAGCACGTCCGGCCGATTGAGCCGGATCGTCGCCCGCGGCGGCGCCTTCTCGTAGACGATCGTCTCGAAGCCGAGCTCGGCCGGATCGACCGGACTCGGGTGCGCCGGCTCCGCCATCTCAGCCACCCCTCTCGTATCCGCTCACGTCGGCTTCGGCGTCTCCCACGAGGCCCGAGCGTATAGCGTCGTGTGCGTGAGCGGCGGGACGGCAATGGCGGCGACACTGGCACTCGCCGCGGGGCTGGCCGGGTCGGTTCAGGCAGCGGTGATGGGCCGCTTCGGCGAGCGCATCGGCACGCTCGAGGCAGTCGCATGGGCGTTCTGCCTCTCGGCGGTGCTCGCGGTCGCCGTCCTCCTCGTGGCCCGGCGCGGAGTCGGCGGGATCGGCGACGCGTGGACGACCCCGAAGTGGCTCTGGCTCGGGGCTGTGCTCGGCTTGTTCATCGTCTTCACGATCACGGTCGCCTCGCCGCGCATCGGGACGACAGCGACGATCGCGCTGATGGTCGCGGGTCAGCTCGCGGCCGGTGCTGCGATCGACCGGTACGGGCTGTTCGGCTTCGAGCAGATCGCGCTCACCTGGCCGCGCGCGCTCGGAATCGCGCTGCTCGCGGCCGGAGCGGCGCTGACGCTCAAGCGGTGACCCCGCGGGCCTGGGCGGCCCTCGCGGCCGTCTACGTGATCTGGGGCTCGACGTACCTCGGGATCAAGGTCGCCGGCGACACGATCCCGGCGTTCAGCGCCGTCTCGGCGCGGTTCATCCTCGCCGGGGCGCTGATGGCCGCGATCGTCGCCTGGCGGCAGGGACGGCGCGCGCTCCGCATCACCCGGCGCGAGCTCGCGTGCGCCGCGCTGATCGGCCTCCTCCTGCCCGGCGCGAACGGCCTCCTCTTCGTCTCGGAGCGGACAGTGCCGACCGGCGTCGCCTCGCTGATCATCGCCTCCGTGCCGCTCCTCGTCGTGCTGTTGCGCCTGGCCGGCGGCGAGCGGCCGCCGAGACTCGCCGTCGTGGGCGTGCTCGTCGGCTTCGTCGGCGTCGCCATCCTCTTCCGCCCCGAGGGCGGGGCGACGTGGTGGGGGATCGCGCTGACGGGCCTCTCCGCCGTCGCCTGGGCGACCGGCTCGTATCTCTCGTCGCGGATCCCGCTTCCCCGGGACGCCTTCGTCGCCACGACCTTCGAGATGCTCGCCGGAGGGGTGATCCTGCTCCCGATCGGCATCGCGCAGCAGCCCGACCTCGGCGCCGTCTCCGGCACCTCGCTCCTCGCCTTCGCCTATCTCGTCCTGATCGGGTCGCTCGTCGGGTTCACGGCCTACGTCTGGCTGCTCCACCACGCGCCGCTCGGCACCGTCGCGACGTATGCGTACGTCAACCCGGTGGTCGCGATCGGGCTCGGCGTGCTGATCCTCGACGAGCAGATCACATGGCGCGTGGGGCTCGGCGCCGCGATCGTGCTGGCATCGGTCGCGGTCGTCCTGCGACGCGAGAGCGAGGCTGCGGTCGAGCCGTTCTCCGAGTAGGCAGAGCGTCGGTGCCGGGCTTCAGCCTGGCTCCGACACCGTCTACTCCACCCAGTCGACGACGATCCCGCTGGGGAAGGCGCCCATCTCGTCGCCTCGCCGCAGCAGCTCCGCGACCGCGGTGCGCCCTTCCTCGCCGTAGTCCTTGGTCAGGTCGTTGACGTACATCGAGACGAACCGGTCGGCGACGGCGGCGTCGATCCCGCGCCCGAACTGGAGCGCGTACTCGAGCGCCTCCGCGCGGTTGTCGAGCCCGCACTCGATTGCGTCGTGCAGCACCTCCGACAGCTCGCCGAGCCGCTCGACATCGCGCCGGACGACGTTGACGCCGAGCGGCAGCGGCAGCCCCGTCTCGAGGAGCCACCACTCGCCCAGATCGAGGACCTTCACGAGGCCGAGCTCGGAGAAGGTCAGCTGCCCCTCGTGGATCAGGAGCCCGAGGTCGGCCCGGCCGCTCGCGACCTCGTCGGGGATCTCCTCGAATGCGACCTCGCGGTAGGGGAACTCGCCGAGGACGAGACGAAGCGTGAGGAAGGCCGTCGTCATCGCACCAGGGATGACGATCTCGCGCCCCGCAAGGTCGTCGATGTCGAGCGGCTCACGGGCGACGAGCACCGGCCCGTACCCCGCCCCGATCGAGGCGCCGTGGGGCAGGAGGGCGTAGTCGTCCTGAACGAACGGGTATGCGGCGAGCGAGATCGCGGTCACCTCGAGGCGCGCCGCGCGCGCCCAGTGGTTCAACGTCTGGATGTCCGCGAGCACCTGCTCGAACCGGAATCCGCGCGTGTCGACGAGATCCGTCGTCAGCGCCCAGTACATGAACGCGTCGTCGGGGTCGGGGCTGTGGCCGACACGGACGT
>DASUZN010000008.1:0-4253 GCA_036376855.1 Gaiella sp.
GCCCGCTCCCACAGCTGCGCGCCGATCAGGTTGCCGAGCGCGTACGTCGCGAAGTAGCCGATGTCGCCGCCCGACCAGTGGACGTCCTGCAGCACGCCGTGGGCGTTGTCCGGCACGTCGAGCCCGAGGAACTCCTTCATCCGCGCGTTCCAGATCTCCGGGAGGTCCTCGAGCGCGACCGTCCCCGCGACGAGCTCTTGCTCGAGCTCGAAGCGAAGGATGATGTGCAGGCTGTACGTCGTCTCGTCGGCGTCGACCCGGATCAGCCCGGGCTCGGCTCGGTTGATCGCGCGGACGAAGGCGTCAAAGTCGACCTCACGGAGCGCCGGGAAGCTCTCCTGCAAGGGCCCGTACCAGTGCTCCCAGAACGGCCGCGAGCGCCCGACGAGGTTCTCCCAGGTGCGGCTCTGCGACTCGTTGATCCCGAGCGACGGCGCGCCGTGGAGCGGCGAGCGGAGGAGCGAGTCGGCGATGCCGTGGGCGTAGAGCCCGTGACCCGCCTCGTGCATCGTCGACCAGACCGACTCGAGGTCGTCAGGCCGGTAGCGCGTCGTCAGGCGGACGTCACGGTTGGAGAACGACGTGCAGAACGGGTGCGCTGTCGGGTCGAGGCGCCACGCGTCGTCGTCGAAGCCCATCGTCCTGAGCACGCGCTCGGCGAACGCGCTCTGCGCCTCTGGCGGAAAGTCGCCGTGGAGGAACGACGCGTCGACCTCCGGCGCAGCTGCGACGAGCTCGGTGAGCGCCGGGCGCAGCACCGCGAACACCTCCTGCACCTCGCTCGTCAGCATCCCGGGCTCGTAGTCGTCGAGGAGCGGCGTGTACGGGCTGTCCGACCACTCGAAGCACTCGATGTAGCGTCGCTTCAGCTCGACGTTCGTGCGCAGATACGGGAGGAAGGACGCGAAGTCGCTCGTGCGGCGCGCCTCGACCCAGGCGTGGTGGCCGCGGGCGGCCTGCAACGTCATCTCGGCGCGCAGCTCGGTCGGCACGCGGCGTGCCTTCTCCCAGTCGCGCCGGGTGACGCGCACGAGGCTGCGGTCGTCGGAGTCGTAGGGCTGCGACTCGACCAGCGGCTCGGCCCGATCGAGGAGTCTTCCCACCTCGTCGTCCGTGAACCGCTCGTGGGCGATCCGGCCGAGGGTCGAGAGCTGCTCGGCCCGCGCCTCGGTGCCGCGAGGCGGCATGGTCACGCGCTGATCCCAGCCGAGCACGCCTGCCGCGCGACTCAGATCGGAGACTTCGGCGAGGCGCGCTCGCAGTTCGAGGAGGGCCGGCTCCACGGGTGTCACCCTACCCGTGGGAGGGTAGGCTCAACCTCGTGACGGACGTCCTGATCGTCGGCGACACGGAGCGGTCCCCGGAGCTCCGGCACGAGATCCCGATCCACATCGGCGACCCCTTCGTCTATGCGGAGGTCGGCGGCCGGCGTGTCGCCGTGGTGTGGAGCGTCGAGGGCGACCGGATCGCCGTCGTCGACCCCTCGATCGAGATCGTCCACTCCGAGACCTTCCCCTCGGACGAGCTCGTCCGCTCGGGGATGGACATCTACGACATCGGGCCGACGCTGACCCTGCAGATGGTGGAGTCGCTCGGGATCGCACGAGCCGTCGTGCCGGCCAGGTTCCCGCTGCGGCACGCCGACGGGTTGCGCGCCGCCGGCGTCGAGATCGTTCCCGACCAGCGATTCTTCGACGACCGCAGGCGGCGCAAGACCGGAGCCGAGCTCGAAGGGATCCGCCGCGCGACCCGCGCAGGGGAGGCGGGCATGGCCGTGATCGCAGAGCTCCTCGCGCGGTCCGAGCCCGGGGACGAGGGCCGGGTCGTGGACGGCGAGCCGCTCACGTGCGAGCTGCTGCGCACGACCGCCATCGACGTCTTCGCCGAGCACGGCTGCCGCGGCGACGACCTGATCGTCGCGCATGGCCCCCAGGCTGCCGACGGTCACCACACAGGCTCCGGACGGGTCGCAAACGACGACCACCTCGTCTGCGACCTCTTCCCGTACGACGTCGCGAGCGCGTGCTACTCGGACATGACCCGCACGTTCGCCGTCGGCACGCCCGACTCGGAGATCGCGACCTGGCACGCGCAGACGTGCGAGGCGCTCGAGCTGTGCCGCGCCCTCGTCCGCCCCGGAGCCGACGGGCCGGAGATCTACCGGAGCGTTTGCCGGTTCTACGAGGAGCTCGGCTATCCGACGAGCCTCTCGAAGCCGGACGGGACGGTGTTGCGCGAAGGCTTCAACCACGCGCTCGGCCACGGCGTCGGGCTCGACGTCCACGAGGCGCCCTATCTCGGCAAGTTCGGGCACGAGCTCGTCGTTGGCGACGTGATCACGCTCGAGCCCGGCCTCTACCGGCACGGCTTCGGTGGCGTGCGGGTCGAGGACATCGTCCTCGTCACCGAGGACGGCTGCGAGACGCTCTCGCTCTATCCGTACGAGCTCGACCCGCGCGCGCCGGTGATGGAGACAGCAGGATGAGCGACCCCGCGATCTCCACGCTGCTCGACGAGGAGCGCCGCTTCCCGCCCGACCCGTCCTTCGCGGTCAACGCGGTCGCGAAACCGGAGATCTACGACCGCGACCCGGACGCGTTCTGGGAGGCGGAGGGGCGAGAGCGCGTGTCGTGGTTCGAGCCGTTCGAGACGCTCTCCGAATGGGATCTCCCGTACGCGAAGTGGTACCTCGGCGGCACGCTCAACGTCGCCTACAACTGCGTCGACCGCCATGTCGAGGCGGGGCTCGGCGAGCGGGCCGCCTACCACTGGGAGGGCGAGCCGGGGGACACGCGTACGGTCACCTACGCCGAGCTGCAGCACGACGTCGTCCGGATGGCGAACGCGCTGCGGGAGCTCGGCGTCAGCAAGGGGACGCCGGTCGCGATCTACATGGGGATGATCCCCGAGCTCGCCGTCGCGATGCTCGCGTGCACACGGCTCGGCGCGCCGCACACCGTCGTGTTCGGTGGGTTCTCGGCCGACTCGCTCTCCGGGCGGATGGTCGACATGGGCTGCGAGGTGCTCGTCACGCAGGACGAGGCCTGGCGCCGCGGCAAGCCCGTCCCGCTCAAGCACACCGCCGACGAGGCGATGGCCGCCGCGCCGCGAGTGCACTCGTGCCTCGTCGTGCGACGCACCGGGAACGAGGTGCCGATGACAGCGGGACGCGACCGCTGGTACCACGAGCTCGACGTCTCCGACGACCCGGCGACCTGCCCCTGCGAGCCGATGTCGAGCGAGGACCTGCTGTTCCTGATGTACACGTCGGGGACGACCGCGAAGCCGAAGGGCATCGTCCACACGACGGCCGGCTACCTCGTCGGCGTCGCGTCGACCCACCGCTACATCTTCGACCTGAAGCCGGAGACGGACGTCTACTGGTGCGCGGCCGACATCGGCTGGATCACCGGCCACAGCTACATCGTCTACGGGCCGCTCTGCAACGGCGCCACGTCGGTCCTCTACGAGGGCACGCCCGACTTCCCCGACCATACGCGCTGGTGGTCGATCGTCGAGCGCTACGGCGTCACGATCCTCTACACCGCCCCGACCGCGATCCGCGCGCACATGAAATGGGGCCCCGAGCACGCGGCCAGGCACGACCTCTCGTCGCTGCGGCTGCTCGGCTCGGTCGGCGAGCCGATCAACCCCGAGGCGTGGATCTGGTACTCCGAGCACGTCGGCGGCAGCCGATGCCCCGTGGTCGACACGTGGTGGCAGACCGAGACGGGGATGATCATGATCACACCCCTCCCCGGCGTCACGACGACCAAGCCCGGCTCGGCGACGAAGCCGTTCCCCGGCGTCGTCGCCGGCGTTCTCAACGAGCAGGGCGAGCGCGTCGAGCACGGCGGCGGCTATCTCGTCCTCGAGAAGCCCTGGCCCGCGATGACGCGCGGCATCTTCGGCGACGACGGGCGGTTCCGCGCGACCTACTGGGAGCGCTTCCCCGGCTTCTACTTCGCCGGCGACGGCGCCCGCATCGATACCGACGGCGACTTCTGGCTCCTCGGCCGCGTCGACGACGTGATGAACGTCTCCGGCCACCGCATCTCGACGATCGAGGTCGAGTCGGCCCTCGTCGACCACCCGAGGGTGGCCGAGGCGGCCGTCTGCGGCCGCACGGACGCGACGACGGGCCAGGCGATCGTCGCCTACGTCACGCTCAAGGGCTCCGACCCGGGCTCGGTCGAGATGCTCGAGGAGTTGCGGAACCACGTCGCGGTGAAGATCGGGGCGATCGCGAAGCC
>DASUZN010000009.1:0-4148 GCA_036376855.1 Gaiella sp.
CGCCCTGCTCCGCCACGGCGTCCCGATGCTCGAGCGTTGCGCCGAAGAGGCGGCCGTACGTCTCCACCGCGTGGTCGAGATCGGTCACCGCGAAGCCGACGTGGTGGACTCCCCGGAACGTCACGCCGCGATCGTACTCGGACGATTTCGGGGTGGGACGAGAACCTCGTCGACGAGCCCATACTCGACTGCCTCCGCCGGCGTCATGAAGCGGTCGCGGTCGATGTCGTCCATGACCTGCTCCACGGCGCGGCCGGAGTGGTGCGCGATGATCTCGGCCATCTGCCGTGTCGTCGCCTCGACCTCGCGAGCCGCGATCGAGATGTCGGTCGGTGCGCCGCGGAACCCCGCCGAGCCCTGGTGGATCATCAGCTTCGCGTTGGGCAGGGCGAATCGCTTGCCGGGAGCGCCGGCGGCCGTGATCATCGCGGCGGCGGACATCCCCATCCCGAAGCAGATCGTCGACACGTCGGGGCGGACGTGCTGCATGGCGTCGTAGATCGCGAGACCCGCGTACACCTCGCCGCCGGGTGAGTTGACGTAGAGCGCGATGTCCTTGTCGGGATCCTCCGCCTCCAGATAGAGAAGCTGGCCCACGATCAGGTTCGCGATCTCCTCGTCGACGGGCCGCCCGAGGAAGACGATCCGGTCGCGGAGCAGGCGCGAGTACAGGTCGAACGCGCGCTCGGCGCGGCCGTCCGCCTCGAGCACGGTCGGGATCAACGGCATGACGGCCTCCTCTTCGCGTATCGTGCAACCATCGGGTTGCTCAATCGTAACGCAACTAGGAGGTTGCGCGTGCAGATCGAACGGGAGATCGTCCTCCCCGTCCCGCGTGAGGAGGCCTGGGAGGCGTTGACCGAGCCCGAGCGGCTCGAGGAATGGTTCGCCAACGACGTCGAGCTCGACGCGGTGCCGGGTGGCAAGGGCCTGTTCGAGTGGGACAACGGCGAGGTGCGCCACGCGATCGTCGAGTCGGTCGAGGAGCTCGAGCGGCTCGTCCTGCGCTGGGACGACGAGGGCATCGTCGAGCTCGAGCTCGTCGAGCACCCGGCAGGGACGCTGGTGCACGTCCGCGAGACGGCGCCCGAGTGGGGCATCGCGCTCGACCTGCTCGCGAGCGCCGCGTGGGCGATCGCATAGGCGCAGTCTTCGTCGCGCTCGCCGACCCGAGCCGACGGACCATCGTCGAGCGGCTCGCGCACGCCGGCCGTGCGACGCCGACGGAGCTCGCCGGCGAGCTGCCGATGACCCGCCAGGCGGTCGCGAAGCATCTCGCAACGCTCGAGCATGCCGGGCTCGTGCGCGCCCGACGGGAAGGCAGGCAGACCGTCTACCGTCCCGATCCGGCGCCGCTGCGCGATGCCACGGCGTGGATGGACCGCGTGGGCGCCGAGTGGGACGCGCGGCTCGAGGCGCTCGCACGGCACGTCGACTCCCGCCGCGAGCCCTGACGGAGCGCTGTAGCGCGGGCCTGAGCGCCGGTCCCGCCGGCGCTCAGGCCAAGCGTCGGGTTGTGCTTACGTCGCGACCGGGCGGTGGCTCGGGTGCCACGCGTGCCGCACGGTGGATCCCGCCCAAAGGACGACGATCCCCAGGGTGAGGAGCGACAGCGCAGTGAGCGAGCCGCTGACGATCGCCCAGATGGCGAGGAGCCCCGTCACCACCCCGACTGCCGAGAGGAACCTGGTGGCGGTGCTCATCCCGCCCTTCGTGCTCCTCTCGTCCGCGGCCGAGCCGAGGCTGCAGCCGACCACGCCGAGCAACGTGATGGCGGCGGCGGCCCATCTGCCGCTCGAGCCGATCAGCCAGACATCCCACGACTGGTGCGCGGCGAGGAACACGAGCACGGAGAGCGCGGTCACGAGCGTCGCGGCCACGTCCTTGCGCGCGAGTGTCATCTCGACACACCTCCTTCCGGTACAAGGCTCGCATCGGCAGCCGGGCCGGACATCGGGGAGGTCGCTGACGGCCGCGAGCAGTTTCCCGCACGCGCTTCACACGCGCCTAGGCCGGAAGCCAGGCGTCCCTGTACCGGGTCAGGCGGCTCGGTGGGAACCGGGCGTACGCCTCTCGTGGCTCGGTCGTCTCGTGCTCGACGCCGGCGCCGTGGCGCAGTGCCGCCTCGTCCACCGTGTAGGCGCCCCACCCCGGACCCGTCGAGCGGTTGCGGGCGCCGACGCAGACGAGCACGCACGGCGTGTCTCCGGCACCGACGATCACGTGCCGTGTGCCGGCGGGACAGTGGACGAAGTCCCAGGAGCGCAGCGACCGCTCCTGGCCCTCGATCACGACCAGCGCCTCGCCGGCCACCACGAGAAAGCCCTCCTGGTCTCGTTCCCAGTGGTACATCGCCATCGGCTCGCCCGGGCCGAGGACGGTGATGTTGACCCCGAGCTGCTCGAAGTCGAGCGCGCCCTCGAAGCCGGCGCCCTCGAACTCGCAGAGGACGCCGCGCCCCTCGCGCTCCCACCACTGCGTGTCGCGCGCGTTCAGGACGAACCAGCCGTGTCCCTTCGGGACGAGACCGTGCTCGGTGCGCACGAGCTCCGCCTCGGTCGTCACACGCCGACTATGCCACGACGCGCGTGATCGTCACCGGCGGACGACGGCGACGATCACCTGCGCGGTCTGTCCCGTGCCGATCTCCACGGCCGCCAACCGCGGGTGTGCGAGCCAGCTCTCGCGCCGCGCGTCGGGCCGCCCCTTGTCGGCCGAGAAGTCGTCCAGCACGATCGTTGCACCCGGCGCCGCGAGCGCGAGGACGGCGTCCGGCTCGTCCTTCGCGCGGCCGCCGTCGACGAAGATCAGGTCGAAAGGGGCATGTGCTGGAAGCACCTCGCGCCAGTCGCCGCGCAGGACGTCGACGTCCGGGTCGTCCGCGAAGAGCTCTGCTGCGGCCCCGGCGAGGCGCTCGTCGAGCTCCGCGGTGACGAGCGGGACACCCGGCGCGAGCGCCGAGGCGAGCCAGGCCGTGCCGACGCCGGTCCCGGTGCCGATCTCGGCCACGCGCGCGATCCCGCGACGCGCTGCGAGCACGTGCATGACCATTCCGTCCTCGTCGCGGCAGCTCTTCTCGAATCCGAGCGCCGCCGCAGTCGCCTTTGCCCGGGCGACGAGCGGCGGCACCCTCATGGCGAGGCGGTGACGACCTCGTCGGTCGTCGTGAAGCGCACGCCCCCGGCCCGCCACTGCGCGAGAACGGCTGCCACGCGCTCCTCGGAGAGACCGCTCGAGGCGTCCTCGACGAACGCGACCTCGTAGCCGCGGTCGAGCAGCCCGATGATCGCCGCGTGGTTGCAGACGTCCGTCGCGACGCCGAAGACCAGCACCTCGCTCGGCGCCAGCGAGCGGAGGACCGGTTCGAGGTTGGGATTCGAGAACGCGCTGTAGGTCTTCTTCAGGACGAGCAGCTCGCGGTGACCCTCTACGAGGCGTGGCAGGAGCCCGGGCGGGTACGGCGTCAGCGAGATCGGCAGCGGGTCGCGCTGGACCGTCTCCGGGATCTTCGCGGCGCCCGGTGTGCCCCGGAGGCAGTGCGGCGGGTAGGTCTCCTCGAAGTCAGGCGCATCCGATATCTCCGGGTCGGTCAGCTCGTGGTCGTCCGCGGTGGCGAGATGCGTCAGGCCGTGCTCGGCCGCCCAGCGGACGAGGCGCGCCATTGCGGGCGCCACCTCTTCGGCGCCGGGAACCGGGAGCTTCGCGCCTGCGCGAACGAAGTCGACCTGCGTGTCCACGTCCCAGAGGAGCGGCCGGCTCATGCCGCGGTTCCGGCGATCGCCCGGGGGCTCGGGTCGAGGTCGTACTCCCAGCCTTCGCTCCAGTCGAACGGCGCAGTGACGACCTGCTCGAGCGGCCGGCCGTCGATCAGGTGGTCGAGCGCCCAGCGCGTGGCGGTGTGGCCGATCAGCAGGATGCGCTCGCCGGCGTAGCCGACCCGCACGTCGCCGAGAAACGACGCGACACGAGCCACGGCCCCGCGGTAGCTCTCGCCGCCGGGGAACGGGAGATCCACCCGCCGGGCACGCTCGCTCGCGATCGCGTCCGCCGGGGCGCCGTTCAGCCCGCCGTAGTCGGTCTCCCGCAGGCGCCAGTCGAGGAAGACGGGGATGCCCGTCGCAGCGAACGCGATCTCGGCGGTCTCGACG
>DASUZN010000010.1:0-6920 GCA_036376855.1 Gaiella sp.
ACGACGGTCGAAGAGGCCGTCGAGCTGGAGCGGCTCGGCGTGGACGCGATCGTCGCCCAGTCCGGCGAGGCGGGCGGGCATCGCGGCACCTTCCTCGGGTCGTTCGAGGACGCCGTCGTCGGCGGCGTCGCGCTCGTGCCCAGGATCGTCGATCGCGTCTCCGTACCGGTCCTGCTCGCCGGAGGGATCATGGACGGCCGCGGTGTCGCCGCCGCGCTTGCGCTCGGCGCGGAGGGCGTGCAGCTCGGGACGGCGTTCCTCGGCTGCCCCGAGGCCGGGTCTACCACCCTCCAGCGCGGCATGCTTGCAGGCTCCGCGGACTCCTCCGTGGTGTCGCGTGCCTACTCGGGGAGGCACGCGCGTCTCGTGCGGACACGGCTCGTCGACACGATCGAGGACGCCGGGGTCGATCCGCTCCCGTTCCCGCTCCAGGCAATGCTCGTCGCCGAGCTGCGAGCTGCAGCGCTCGAGGCGGGTCGCCAGGACATGCTCTTCGTGCTTGCGGGGCAAGGTGCGGCCGCGATCCGCGAGCTGCCGGCGGCGGAGCTCGTCGAGACGCTGGTCAGCGAGACGGAGGCTGCTATCCATCGTCTCGCAGACCGATAGGTCTCCGACCAGATGCCCCGCCCGCAGGAGCGTCGTTACGACGACATCGTCGACGCGATCACCGCGTGGCATCCCGAGTGTCGCGCGGGCAAGGTGTTCAGCATGCCGTGCGTCAAGCGCTCCGGCCGTGTCGTGTTCGGCCTTAGCCGCACGGGGATGGTCTTCAAGCTCACCGATCCCGATGTGCACGCCCGGGCGCTCGCCGTCCCCGGGGCGCACCTCTTCGACCCGTCCGGCCGCGGCCAGCCCTTCCGCCAATGGGTCGTCGTCCCGCCCGAGCAGGCGGACGAGTGGGAGCCGCTCGCCGCGGAGGCGGTCGCGCAGGACCACTGACGTAGGGAAACCCATGGTTCCCCCACGAGCCCCCTCCTTCTGCTCCTGGAGCCGAGTAATCACACCTGGCCTCCCGGCCGGCAAAGCCGGCCTCCGGCCATGACTGGGTCGTCTCCCAACATGGAAAACCGATCGCAAGCAAGCCATATGCCTCTCGCGCCTCTCGCCCCTACGCGCGCTGGGTGAACCAGCACCGGCGTTCCCCGTCGCGATAGACACATGCGTTGCGGCCCGATTCGAGCACGACCTCGAAGTAGCGGCGGTCGACCGGGTCGTCCGTCCACCAGCGGTCGACGACACGCCACTCCTCCCGCACGACGACGACGAGCTCACGGTCGACGAGCCGCGGCTCGCCAACCACGTTCGTCTCGACGAGCGCCGGGCGGGGCGCATTCAGCCTGCCGGCAACGCCGCGTCTGACGGCATCGATCCTGACCGCACGAGAACCATCGGGACCGTTCATCTCCGAGCCGAGGCGGGTCGCGTGCGCCGTGCCATCCTCCCCTGCCCTTCCATCTACACATCGCGCTCGCGTGAGGGAACCCATGGTTCCCCCACGAGCCCCCTCCTTTGCCGTCCCGACCCGAAGTTGCGCACCTGGCCTCTAGGCCGGCAAAGCCGGCCTCCGGCGGCAAGCCGCTGCACCCGCCGCTGCAGCCGCCTCCGCACGACACCAGACGAATCCGCACGCTCAGACATCCCTCGGAACCACCAGTGCTCTCGTCTCGGGGATCCGCGACCAGGGAGCGACCTCGACGACGCCGCCGACGGCCCCCCCACCCGCGCTCGCCCGCACCTGGCGGAGACCTTCCCGCAGCCGCGCGCCCGCCTCCTCTCCTTCCGGCGCGACGAGCGCGAGCTGCTGCCCGGTGTGCTCGGCGAGCTCCACCGCCTCGAGCCGCAGCTCGACCACGGGGGCCGGGATCTCGGTGAGCTTCGGACCGAGCGCCGATCGGATCCGGCCCCGTTCCCCGGACGACTCTCGCAGCGTCACCGTTCGCCGCCACGAGCCGCCGCCGACGAGCCTCGCGGAGAGCGCGAGCTTCCGGAACGGCCGCCCTGCCCGCTCCGGCCGGGCGAGCATCCGGTCGAGCAGCGCGCCGAACGCGCGGCGCAGGGTGAGCTCGTTCGCGACCGCCTCGGGGAAGGAGAGCGCCTCGATCAGCTCTGCCGCGGGCGATCGCCCGCGCACGCGGCGGCGCTCCCCGCCGCGCGCGAGGCTCCACGCCCGCTTCCCCTCCTGACCCAGCCGCTCGGCCACGGCGCCCCCAGGCAGGGCGGCGAGCGAGCCGAGGGTGCGCACGCCGAGCCCCTCGAGCTCGGCGTACCGCCCCTCGTCGAGCGGCAGGAGCGAGAGTGGGAGCGGCTCGAGAAACGCCTGCTCCTCCTCCCCCTCGACGATCACCGCCTGCCCCGGGCGCGCGACGCTCGCCGCCGCGAGGGCGACGAAACGGCGCTGTCCCGCGCCTGCGCGCGGGTCCCAGGCAGGCCCGACGGAGGCGAGCGCCCGCGTGAGCGCCGCCTCCACCCCTCCGTAGAGCCTCTCCACCCCACGTGTCTCGAACACGACCACTCCGGGCTCGACCGGCTCGACGGCGAATCCGGCGTCCTCCAGGCGTCGAAGCACGCCCTCCCACTCCCGCTCTGCCCCCGCCGGGTCGGGATCGACGAGCACGAGCTCCGGACACGTCGCGAGCGCCTCCCCCAGGCGCATCCCCGCTGTGACCCCCACCGCCTCGGCGGCCGCGGTGACCGGCCCGACGAGCTGCTCCCGCCCGGGCTCGGGCGCGAGCGCCGCGGGGACGACCGAGAGCCTCGGCCGGGACCGGAGCGCCGCGCGGAGCTCGAATCCCGGGATGAGGAGGCACGCAATCATTGGGAACAGACGTTCTATCGAACATGTGTTCGTGTGTCAAGGCACGTCTTCACGCACAAAGGGGCGCAAGGACGTGCGTGCTATCGACTCAACGCCTGACGGCGCGGAAGCACTCGGTCACGTACGGCATCGCGAGCACCCCGTCCTGGGAGTGCGCGTCGAACATCGCCCCGACCCGCTCGAGCACAGGCGCACGCTCGTCTTCCGAGAGCACGGCGCACTGGCTTCGGGAGCGAACGAGCTCGACGAGATCGTCCCGGCCGAGCAGCTGCACGTGGGCGAACGACCCCCGCTCGACGGGCTCGTAGAGCCCGCTCTCGTCGATGCTCCCGGTCACGGCGACGACACCGTCGTCGCGAAACTCGCTTCGGCCGATCACCGTCTCCGTGAGCTCGGCGACCCACCCCTGCGAGTCGTCGCGGGTGTTCCACACCAGCGCGATTCGGCCGCCGGGCCGCAGAACCCGTGCGATCTCCCGGAGCGCCACCTCCTGGTCGAACCAGTGGAACGCCTGCGCGCACGTGACGACATCGGCGCCGCCGTCCGGCAGCGGTAGCGACTCCGCGCTCCCGAGGAGAGCGGTCGCGCCGGGCACCGCGATCCGCAGCCGGTCGAGCATCTTCTCGAGCGGCTCGACCGCCGTGACGCGATGCCCGAGGGCGACGAGCGAGCGTGTCAGCTTGCCGGTGCCGGCGCCGAGGTCGACGACGTCGCACGGGACGTCGCCCGCCAGCCAACGGACCGCGTCGTCGGGATAGCCGGGTCGCGCGCGCTCGTAGGCATCCGCCACCGCGCCGAACGAGGCGGCGCGCACGAGCCTCTCGTCTCGCTCTGCCTCCATCCTTCGAGCGTATCCTCGTCGGAGTGCGCGCCGCTCTCCTCGCTCTCGCGGTCGGGCTTCTCCTCGCAGGCTGCGGCAGCGGCAACGGCAACGCAAGCGGCTCGACCGACGACCCGCTCTCCTACGACGACGACGCGCCGCTCGACCTGCAGCACGGAACGCACTCGGAGCGCGACGGGGTCGTCGTGGAGGACATCTCGTACGCGAGCGGCGACGACCGGGTCGAGGGGTACCTCGTCTCGCCCTCCTCGACGAGCGGGAAGGTCCCCGCGGTCGTCTTCCTCCACGGCTCGGGCGGTAATCGCGATGAGCAGCTCGACACGGCGGTGAAGCTCGCGAAGCGCGGCGCTGTCGCGCTCACGATCACCGCCCCTTCCGGCGGCAAGACGCCGCCGACCGGTGCGACGGGCGAGGAGCTCGTCCGCTGGCAGGGCGGCACGATCGCGGACGACGTGATTGCCGCCCGGCGCGCCTTCGACCTCCTCGCCGACGACGACCGCGTCGATCCGGACCAGCTCGGGCTCGTCGGCTGGAGCATGGGAGGCCGGCTCGCGGCACTCGTCGCGGGTGTCGACGACCGCGTCCGCGCGACCGTGTTGATGTCAACGGGCGCGGCGCCGGTGGACGCCTACGTCGAGGGCGCGCCCGCGGAGCTCCAGGAGGTCGTGCGTGAGGTGCTCGAGCCGATCGACCCGCTCACCCGGATCGACGACGCGAAGGGCAAGGTCCTCATCCAGGCGGGACGGCAGGACTCGATCGTCCCTCCCGCAGCGCTCGAAGCGGTGATCGCGGCCGCCCCGAAGGGGACGAAGGTCGAGTGGTACCAGACCGACCACGCGCTGAACGACCAGGCCGAGACCGACCGGCTCGACTGGCTCTCGACGGAGCTCGGGATCGGATAGCCCGATCTCGTCAGGAGAGCTCGCGGGCGCGCGCGAGAAGCGCCTGCTCCGCGGCGACCTCGCGCTCGCGTGCGGCCGCGCTCCAGCGCTCGTGCTCCGTCAGCGTCGCGCGAATCCCGACGAGCATCTCCTCCATTGCCGCCTCCGACGACGACCCCCTCTGCCGGCGGGCGGCGGCGCACGCAGCGGGATCGAGCGCGTCCCGCAGCACCGCCTCGTCGATCTCGATCGGCCGGCCGATCGTCGCCACCGCCGCCGCGGAGAGTCCGGCCGGCGTCAGCGTGGACGGCTTCCCGGTGTCGACGAGCTCGCGGATCGCGCGTCCGACGATCGTGTGGGCGCTGCGGTAGTCGACCTCTCCTGTGAGCGCGAGGACGTCTGCGACGTCCGCGGCGGTGACGAAGCTCTCGCGCGCGATCTGGTCGAAGCGCTCCGTCCTGAGCTCGATGCCGTCGAGCACGGAGGCCGTCAGCCGGGCGATCGCGACAGCCTCGTCGAGCGCCCGCGGAACGGTGCCGTTGAGCAGGTGGAAGTGATCGGTGCGTGCAGACCCGGTGTGCAGGGTCGCGAGCGCGCTCGCGAGATCGCCCGCCGCCTGACCCGCCTGCGTGCGGATCGCGGCGAGCGCGTAGGGGTTCTTCTTCTGCGGCATCAAGGCGCTCGCGCGGCTGTGGGCGTCGGAGAGCTCGACGAGACCGAACTCCTGGCTGGCGTAGATCTCGAAGTCCTGGCCGAGCTGGGTCTGGTGCGTCGCCGCGATCGCCAGGGTCGCGAGGAGCTCGACGTACACGTCGGTCTGCCACGCCGCGTCCTTTGCGTGCTCGACGATGCCGTCGCAGCCCAGGAGCTCGGCGAGGCGTTCGCGGTCGATCGACCACCGCGAGCCGGCGCTGCCGCCGGCCCCCGCGACGCTCGTCCCGAGAGCTGCGTGCGAGGCACGCGCTCGTTCGGCGTCGCGTAGCGCCGGGTACGCGTAGGCGAGAAGAAGATGGCCGACGGTCGTCGGCTGCGCGGGCTGGAGGTAGGTGTAGTCGGTCGCGAGCGCGGCGCGCGTCGCACTCGCGTGCCGGACGAGCGCCGCTGCCTGCGCGTCGAGCGCGTCGTGGAGCTCGATCGTGCCCGCCCGGGCGGTCAGCCGGAGCGCGACGCGAAACGCCTCGCGTCGTGGACGGCCCGCGCTCAGCCAACCGGCCGCCGCCCGCCCCACGCGCCGCTCGAGCTCGGCCTCGCGTGCGTTGAACGCGTCGCCGAGCGACGGGTCCCACGGGAACTCGTCGCCGGGAATCGCGTGGAGCTCGAGCAATCCTCGGAGGAGAGATGCGCCGTCCTCACCCGCGAGGTCGCCGCCTTCGACGAGGGCGACGGCGTGCGCAAGGTCTGCGAGCGACAGCCCGCGGGCAAGACGCGGGCCGTGGGCGCTCTCCGCCGCATAGGCCGCGGTCACGAGTTCGGACGCGGCGCTGCCGTGGAGCCGTCCGTCCCGCCCCAGCTCCTCGGACCCTGTCACGACCGGGACACCAGCTCTGCGGCGACGCCGTGCATGCCGGCGAGCTGTGGGACGACGTCGAGCACGCTCTCGCGCGCGCACCGCGCGATATCCGCCTCGAGCTCCGGCCCGTGCTCGATCAGGTCGCGGCCCGAGCGCGACGCGCGGAACGCGTCCTCGGCGCTCGCATACGACCGGGCGAGTCGTACGGCCGCCTCGGCGGCGTCGCTCCGCCCGAAGCCGAGCCCGTCAACGACGCGGCCGGCGACGTATGCGTCGTCGAGGGCGAACGCGCCCTTGACGCCGGCGCAGAAGACCGCAACGTCGTCCCCGTGGCTCCGCGCGACCTCGGTCACCGAGGCGAGATTGAGCAGCGAGGCGATGTAGACCCGCTCGCAGCGCTCGGCCGCCGTCACGATCGCGCGGGTGCCGTTCGTCGTCGACATCGCGAGCGTCGACGTGCGCGGCTCGAGGTACTCGCCCGGCGAGTTCCCGAGGTCGAACCCGTCGATCCGGACGCCGAGGCGCTCGCCGCCGAGAGTGACGTCGCCGTTCGCGCGGAGAGCGCGGGCGTCCTCGACCTCTGCCGCGCACCAGACCCGCTCGTACCCCGCGTCGAGCGCCTGGCAGATCGTCGAGGTGGCGCGGATCACGTCGATCACGACCCCCGTCGGGGCCTTCGCGGCCTCGTCCGGAGTGAACGCGACGTGAACCAGCACGCGGGTACGCTAGCCGCGAGGTGAGCGACACGCCCCACTGCTACCGGCATCCGGGCCGCGAGACGCTCGTCTCGTGCTCGGAGTGCGGGCGACCGATCTGCGAGGAGTGCATGACGTTCGCGCCGGTGGGGATCAAGTGCCCCGAGCACGCGGGCGT
>DASUZN010000011.1:0-4976 GCA_036376855.1 Gaiella sp.
ACGCATCGTCCACCGCCACGAACGCGAACGAGGCCCAGTCGATCTCGTAGTCGTCCTCCGAGAGAAAGACGGTCGTCGGCCCGATGTGGACGGCATACGCGCGGGCGCGCCGCACCCGCCGGGCGGTCTCGGCCCGAAGCAGATCCATCCGCGCTCGCAGCGGCAGGTCGCGATGCCGCGCGGCGAGCAGGAGACGGCTGGAGGAGGGCATCGAGCCGCGCGAGGTTAGCGTGTCGCCGTGCAGCCGAGAAGCATCCTGCGGAGGGCGGGGCGCGAGGGACGCGCGGTCGCCGCGCTCGTCGACACCGAGGTCGACCTCCTGCGGACGAGGCGCGGCCGCGCGGATCTCGCGCTCTTCCACGAGTTCGCGCCGTCGCCGGCCGGAGGCGGGCACCAGTTCCTCCGCGCGCTCGTGCGCGAGCTCGAGGGTCGCGGGCTCGAGGTCGAGATCGGGGCGATCTCCGGGGATACGCCTGTGTGCCTCTTCAACTCGTTCAACTTCGACTTCCGGCGGCTGCAGCGCTTCGCGCGTCGGAGCGCGCGGATGGTGCACCGCGTCGACGGGCCGATCGGCGCCTACCGCGGGTTCGACGACGGCACCGACGCGCGGATCGCGGAGGTCAACGCCGCGCTCGCCTCGACGACGATCTTCCAGTCGGAGTTCTCTCTCGCGAAGCACCGCGAGCTGGGCTTCGAGCTGCGGGAGCCCGTCGTGATCCCGAACGCGGTCGACCCGGCGATCTTCCATCCCCCCGCGGTGGGAGAGCCGCTCGAGGGTCGGCGGGTGCGGCTGGTCGCGAGCAGCTGGTCGGACAATCCCCGCAAGGGCGCGGAGACGCTCGCCTGGCTCGACCAGAACCTCGACCCGGGCCGCTTCGAGCTGACGTTCGCCGGCCGGCCTCCGACCGCGTTCGAGCGCTTCCGCGTCGTCGGCCCGCTCGATTCGAACGCGCTCGCCGACCTTCTACGAACACAGGACATCTACGTCGCGCCGAGCCGCGACGACCCGTGCTCGAACGCCCTGCTCGAGGCGCTTGCGTGCGGCCTGCCGGCGGCCTACAGGGACAGCGGCGGGCATCCCGAGCTCGTCGGCGAGGGCGGGCTCCCGTTTCGCGCTGACGAGGAGCTGGGCGCCGTGCTCGATCGCCTCGTTGCCGAGCTCGACGAGCGTCGGGCGGCGATCTCGACCCCGTCGCTTGCGTCAGTTGCGGACCGCTACCTCGAGGTGCTCGGCCTGCGCGCGGCCGCCTAGACTCCCGCGACGATGGAGAACTACCTGCGACGGGGCATCCGCGGCGCGCGCTTCCGTGTCGACAAGCGGCTCGATCGGGCTGCGATCTCGCGGGCCCACGACGTCCTCTACCTGTCGGATGCGTGGACGGAGGCGACCTGGCTCGGCGCCCAGGCGCTCAAGAACCCGCTCGACCTCTGGGTCTACCAGGAGATCATGTTCGAGACGAAGCCGGACCTCGTGGTCGAGACGGGCACGTACCGCGGCGGGAGCGCGTTCTTCCTCGCATCGATGTGCGACCTGCTCGGCGCCGGCGAGGTGGTCTCGATCGACATCGAGCCGGTGCGCGACGACTACCCGGAGCACCCGCGGATCACCTACCTCGGCGGCCGCTCCTCGACCGACCCCGACGTCCTTGCCGAGGTTCGCGCCCGCGCCGAGGGGAAGCGGACGCTCGTGATCCTCGACTCGGACCATTCGCAAGGTCACGTCGAGGCGGAGCTCGCGGAGTACGCGCAGCTCGTCCCGGTCGGCGGCTACGTGATCGTCGAGGACTCGAACATCGGGCAGATCCGGAAGGATCTGCTCCCTGGCCCGCTGGAGGCCATCGAGACCTTTCTCGCGACGACGGACGCGTTCGAGATCGACAGTGCGCGCGAGAAGTTCCTCATCACGTTCAACCCGAGCGGTTACCTCCGCCGCGTGCGTTAGCCGGTCGGGCAGACCGCCTTGCGCAGCGCGTCGTTCGACGTCGCCCCGACCACACGGACCGGCCCGTCGATCCGCCAGAGCACGAGGTCGGCCGCCGTCCCGGTCGCGACGCGGCGGCCGGCGAGCTCGACGCCTGGCTGGGTGTAGACGTACTCCGCGCGAAGCGGATCGCCGGGCGAGAGCTCGAGCGTGCCGGACGGTGCGACGTCGACGCGCGGAAGCGGGATTCCGTCTGGAACGGAGTCGCCGATGTACACCGCGCGGTCGACGGTCGAGTTGAAGAACTCGGTCAGGAACAGCGCGTGGCGCTCCAGGGCGGACTCGCAGGCGGTGTCGATGTAGACCTTCGTCACCGATGCGTCCGGCGCGAGCCGGTCGTCGATCCACGCCCGGTCGAGACCGCCTGCGAACACGAGATCCTCCGGCGCGCCGAGCATGCGGTCCCACGCGAAGTACGACATGGCGGCGAACGTGACCGCGACGGCCGCCGGCAGTGCGAACCGGGCGAGCCCCCGCGGCAGGAAGGCGGTTGCGACGACGAGCCCGACGACGAAGAGCGCGAGCGCGAGGCGCCCGGAGGTCGGACCAGGCCCTGCGAGCTCCGCCTCGATGCGCTCCCAGAGCGCTCCCGGAACGGTGTCGATGCCCGCTTCGTTCGCGAGCTGGCCGAAGGGCAGGATCAGCGGCAGCGCCAGCGCCGCGACGGCTCCGATCGCCGTCGCCACGAGGGGTCGCGGGAGGCCCGCGGCGAGCCACACGACGAGTCCGACGAGCCACAGCGGGACGAGGTAGAAGCCGTAGCGGTCGTGGAGGCGGTCGTAGCCCCAGGGTGTGCTCGCGAACGCAGCGACGACGAGCAGCCCGGAGACGTTCGCCGACGCGAAGAGCGCGACGAACGCGGCGGCGTTGCGCGACCCTGCTCTTCCCGCGCGCGCAAGTTGCCACAGCACGATCGGAGCGACGGCGATCGGCACGATCGCGAGGTAGACGGCGAAGTCGCCGAGGTGGTAGACGAACCACTTGCCGACCTGGAGGACGTCGTAACCGCGCCAGAGCTCCCAGTACGGACCGAGAGAGTCGGCCGGCGATCCGCCCGACGCGAGCTTCGCCACGAGGACGAGCACGCCCCCGACGAGCGGGAGCGCCGTCGGCCAGAAGGCGATCAGGTCGGCCCGTGTCCGCGGCCTCGTCGTCGGCGCGATCGCCCACAGGACTACCAGTGCGACGACCCAGGTCCCGTACAGGATCCCGAACTGCGATCGCGTGAGAAACGCCGCGGCGATCGCGCCGAGAACGGCGAGCTGGCGGAGGACAGTCGGCCGTTCGAGCGCCAGGGCGATCGCGAAGAGCGCCCAGGCGGTGGTGAAGTACGAGAGGCTCTCGGTCATGACGGTCGCCACGGAGATCGACGAGGGGATCGCAACCGAGAGGGCGGCGGCGAGCACCGCCCACCACGCGGACACGAGGCGTCGTGCGAGCAGATACACCGGCACCGCGGTCAGGGCGAAGAGGAGGGCGTTCGCGGCCTTGAACCAGTCGTACGCGGCGTCGACACTCCCCGCCGCGCGGAGGATCGCCGCAAGCACGAGCGCGAGTAGGGGCCCGAAGCCGTAATCGCCGCCGCGGAGCGTAAGCCCATCCCCCCTCACCAGCGACGCCGCCGCGAGCAGGTAGCGCTCCTCGTCAGGATGCACGCGCGGCCCGTCGGCCCCGAGTGAGAGCAGGGCGTAGACGGCGAACGCGGCCGCGACGACGAGGCCGAGGGCGATTGCCGGCCGGCGGCTCGGGCGTCCTGTGCCGCGTTCGTCCCGGTCGGCCAACGCCGTGTCGAAGTCCGACGCCGTCTCGAGATCCGTCGCCACGCTCGCGCGATGCTAGCCGCGAGGCCGGGCGCGCTCGGCGGTGGCGGGCCGGCGTGTCCTGCGTCGCTATCCTCGCGACGCCGATGAGCGTCACGTCACACGCGCGGCGTCTCGCCGCGCCCGTCGGCCGCCCGACCCGCCGGGCGTACGTCGGTTTTCGTACGCGCGGCTGGGCGCCGCATTCGCACCTGTTCATCGCCCAGGAAGGTGCCGACTGGGTGCTCGCCTACGAGGCGCGCCAGCTCGCGAAACTCGCTGCCGGGCTCGGCGTGCCGGTCGGGCCGGAGCGCTGGGTGAACGCGGTGGGAGGGCAGGCGATCTTCCACGAGAGCCAGTTCACGCTCCTCCTCGAGGACTTCCAGACGCGGGGGAATCGCCTCGGGTTCGCGTACTTCCACGGGCGGCCCGGGACACCGGGCTTCCCGGAGTTCGACGTCTGCCACCGGAGGCTGACGGAGCGGCACGCCGAGATCGACGGCGTCCAGGTGACGAATCGAGCAATGGAATCGGTCGTGCTCGAGACGGGGATCGCGGCGGAGAAGGTCCACCGAATCCCGATCGGTATCGACCCGGTCGCGTTCCCGTTGCGGACGGAGGACGTCAAGGCCCACGCCCGCCGGGAGCTCGGGCTTCCCGACACCGCCTTCGTCGTCGGCTCGTTCCAGAAGGACGGAGTGGGCTGGGGCGAAGGGCTCGAGCCCAAGCTGATCAAGGGCCCGGACGTGCTCGTCGCGGCAGCCGAGCGGCTCCGCGAGCACGTGCCGGACCTGTGGTTCCTCCTCACCGGGCCGTCCCGGGGCTACGTGATGGCGGGGCTCGAGCGCGCCGACATCCCGTACCGGCACCACTCTCTTCCGAGCCTCGAGTCGGTGGCGCGGGCCTACGAGGCGATCGACCTCTGCATCGTCGCCTCGCGCGACGAGGGCGGGCCGAGGGCGGTCCTCGAGTCGATGGCGATCGGGGTGCCGCTCGTGACGACGCGCGTCGGGCAGGCGGCCGACCTCGTCCGGCACGAGGAGAACGGATGGCTCGTCGAGGTCGAGGACGTCGACGCGATCGTCGGGTGGAGCCGCCACGTGGCCGATGCGCCGCGCGCGACGCTCGACGGAGTTCTCGAGGCCGGCCGCCGCACCGCCGAGGAGAACTCCTACGGCGCGTTGCGGCCGCGCTGG
>DASUZN010000012.1:0-2135 GCA_036376855.1 Gaiella sp.
GCCGCACGGGGTCGGAAAGACCGCGATCCCGAGGCCGTAGCGGTTCCGCCCGGCGGGGACGAGCGTCTCCATCTCGCGAAGGAGCTGCGGGCGGACGAGCCGTCCGCCGAGGAGTGCCGCGAAGAAACGCTGGACGTCCTCCGCAGTCGAGACGACGGAGCCGGCGGCTCCCGCCCACCACGCCGCGGTTCCCACCTCGACCGCGTCCCCCGTGACAACACCCTGGTGCGACGGCGCGCGATATCCGTGGACACTCCGGCCCGGGACGGAACCCGGAACGTATGCGGTGTGCCGGAGGCGGAGCGGCGCGAAGAGTCGGTGGGCGAGCTGTACGGCCAGAGGAGCGCGCCCGGCCCTCTCGGCGACGAGGCCGAGCAGGATGTAATTCGTGCTCGCGTACGCGAACCTCTCGCCGGGCGCGCCCGCGGCCGGACGCGCGGCCGCGATGGCGACGAGCTCCTCGGGGCTCCACCGCCGCGCGGCAGTGCGGAGGACGCGCGGGTCGTCGACGTAGTCGGCAAGCCCCGACGTGTGCCGGAGGAGCTGCCTGACGGTGATCTCGTTCCCGCGCGCGACGAGGCCCGGCACCCACCGAGCGACCGGATCGTCCAGGCGCAGCTTGCCGTCCGCGACGAGGTCGAGCACGAGCGCTGCGACGAACGTCTTCGTAATGCTCCCCGTGCGGAAGCGGACGTCGGACGCCATCGGCGTACCACGGGCGGCGAGGCCGCGAGCCTCGGCCCGCGTCGCATCGCCGTCTCGGACGACGACGAGGACGCCCGGCGCGCCTTCCTCGACCACGCGATCCAGTAGCGCGCCGAGGCTCTCGTCCTGCCGCTCTACCCGCGAGACCGCCCACGCGATGCCCGACCCCGCGACGACGGCCAGCATCGTCACTGCGGCGGCGACGTGCCACCGGGTCACTTGGCGTGGCCGCGAGCCCACTCGCACTCGAGAGCCACGGTGTCGAAGACGACCGTGTCCACTCCCTCGTCGGGGCGGCCGCCGTGCATCCCGCCCTTGTCACGCCCGCCGTCCGTGCCCCGAGCCTACTCCGCGGCAGGGTCGAGCACGAACACCCGGATCTCTCTTCTTGCGCGCTCGCGGTAGTCGTCGTAGCCCGGCCAGAACGCGACTGCCTCGCGCCAGTAGCGGTCTTCCTCGTCGGAGGTCGCCCGTCGCGCGCGGTAGGAACGCCGCACGCCGTCGATCGAGACGCGCGCCTCGGGGTTGGCGTCGAGGTTGAGCGCCCACGCGGGATGATTCGGCTGCCCCCAGTTCGAGGCGATCAGAACCACGCGCTCGCCGTCGGCGACGTACAGCAGCGGGACGGTGCGCGTCTCCCCTGTGCGACGGCCGGTCGTCGTCAGGTAGCAGAGAGGAAAGTCGGTACCGAGGCTCGTGAGCGACCGCCGGCGTCGTACGAAGCGCGCGTCGATCGGAGGCAGCACCCGCGACAAGAGCCACGCGAAGGCGCGCGTGCGGCCGAGCGCCCGCACCGTGCCGGCGTACGGGTTCAACCGAGCTCGGCCAGAGCCTTGGACACCTTGGCGAGCTGGGCCTGGAGCTCCGTGACCTTCTGGAGACCGGCGCCCTGGACATCGCGCCGCAGTCGGCGCTCGTGCAGCCGCAGCAGGAGCTCCTTGCCGGTCCGCTCGTCCAGCTCGTCGCGATCGGCTCGCGCACCCAGCTCCGCGCGCAGTGCGACGAGCTCCTCGTCCTCCGGCGCGCCGGAGACGAGCACCTCGCGAAAACGTCGATGGAGGGGGTCGTCGAAGTGATCCGGCGTGAGGACGGCGAGCTCGGGGACGAGCACCGGATGACGGAGCACAGCCGCCAGCAGGTCACGTTCGCGCTGTAGCCCCGCCTCGAGCAGCCGCGGCGTCGACCCGTCCACCGGGCGTCGGGCCGTACCGGCCCGAGTCGGTGCCAGTCCCGCGAGCGTCTCGCGAGGAAGGTCGAGCCGGTCGGCGAGCAGTCGCAGTGCCTCCTGCCGCTCGGGTGAGTCCTCGACCGGCGCCAGGATCTCCCGCGCCCGGACGAAAGCCTCCTGGCGGTCCGGGGTTCCCTCGAGCGTGATCCGCACGCGGTAGTGGAGGTAGCTCTCGGCAGACCCCAGGCGCGCGGCGAATGCG
>DASUZN010000013.1:0-6484 GCA_036376855.1 Gaiella sp.
GTGCGCGCCCGGCGCGAGGTCGCCGAGCGTGACGATCGGCTCCGGTGCCGCGGTGCACGTGCAGACCACGTCGGCGCCTGCGAGCGCCTCGGCGAGCGTGGCAGAGGCGAGCCCGTGCGCCTCGAGCGCCAGCGCCTCGGCGTGCGCCGAATCCCTGCTCCACACGCGCAGCTCCGCCTCCGGCAGCACCTCCCGCATCGCGACCGCGTGCGAGCGACCCTGGACCCCGGAGCCGAGGATCGCGACCTGTCGTGAGCCCGGTCGGGCGAGAAGCTTCGTCGCGACGGCCGACACCGCCGCCGTCCTGATCTCCGTGATCGGCGAGGCGTTCAGAACGGCGACGAGCTCCCCCGTGGTGCCGTCGTGGAGCAGCACCGCTCCCTGGTGCGGGTCGAGCCCACGGGCCGAGTTGCCGGGCGCGACGACGACCTCCTTGAGAGAGATGACGGGCCGGTCGCCGCCTTTGTGCGCGGGCATCAGGCCGAGCCCGAGCACCGCGTCGTCCGGCACGCGGAAGATCGTGCGGAGTGGCATCGAGACCTCGCCGCGAGCGAGCGCCGCGAGCACGCCCTCCATCGCCTCGATGCAGCGGGGCATGTCGAGCGTCGCCCGGACGTCGTCCTCGCCCAGCACGAGCACGCTCATCGGAAGATCTCCTCCAGCGCGTCGCGCTCGCCGTTGTCGAGCGTGATCTCGAGAGCCTCACGCACCGGAGCGAGATGCTCGAGCCGGCTCGGGCCGACGACGACGGCCGTGATCTCCGGCAGGTGGAGGAGCCACGCGATGGCGAGTGCGGTCATCGACACGCCGCGATCCGACGCTTCGCGCTCGAACGCCTCGAGCGCGTCGAACGTCGCATCGGTCCTGTACCCCTCACTGCCCTCCGGACGTAGCGTCATGCGCGATCCGGCCGGCAAGGGCTCGGCGCGCCTGTACTTGCCGGTGAGCCAGCCGCCCGCGAGCGGGCTGAACGGCGTGTACCCGAGGCCGTGCTCGTGGCACAGCGGAAAGACCGTCTCCCGGTCGCCTCGCTCGAGGAGCGAGAACCCGTTCTGCACCCACTCGTAACGGGTAAGTCCTTCGAGCGCGGAGAGCTCGAGGGCCTCCGCAAGTTGCTCTGCGGTGAAGTTGGACGCGCCGACCGCCCCCACCGTTCCTGCGCGTACCAGCTCGTCGAAGGCGCCGAGGGTCTCCTCCTGCGGGACGGCGGGGTCGAAGTCGTGCGCGAGATACAGCGGAAGCCGCTCGACGCCCAGCCGCCGGAGGCTCGTCTCGATCTGGCGCCGGATCCGCGCGGCGCCCAGGCCGTGGTCGGCTCGCTCCTCCATCGGGTTGAAGGTCTTCGTCGCGATCACCACGCGGTCACGCGCCTCGGGCGTCGAGCGAAGCCATGCTCCGATGTACTCCTCGCTGCGGCCGAGCCCGTAGGCATCGGCCGTGTCCAGCGTCGTGATGCCCATCTCCCACGCGGCGTCGAGCAATCGGAACGCCTCGTCGCGCGGTGTCCCCTTGCCGACGTGGGACGGCGACGAGCCGATGCCGCCGAAGTTCCCGCAGCCGAGGACGATCCGCGACACGGCGATCCCGCTCCGTCCGAGTGCGCGCTGCTCCACCGGACGATCGTACGCAGCGACGCCGACCGGCCGTCCCGGATAGGTCTGACGCCTTCGGCGGCGAACACGACGGGATGGACGACGGCAAGCTGCGGCAGGCCGCCCGCGAGGCGCGGCGCGAGGCGGCGCCGTTCGCGGGCGCGATCCTCGTCGCGAACCTCGCCCTGGCCGCCGTCAGCCGCCGTGAGGGCTGGGAGCTCTTCGGCCGCAGCGACTGGTGGGTGTGGCTCGTCGTCGCGGTCCCGTCGGCGCTCCTCGTCGTGACGTTCCTCGTCGGCCCGCATCGTCTGAGGCTCGACCGCCTGCGCCGTGAGGTCGCGAGCGTGACGCTCGGTCTCGTGTGGCTCGGGACGACCGTCGGCGTCGCCTGCGTGATCGTGTCGCTGATGCACTGGCGGCCCGGCGGCGCGCAGCTGCTCGCGAGCGCGGGCGTGGTGCTCCTGACGAACATCCTCACGTTCTCGCTCGTCTTCTGGGAGCTCGACGACGGTGGGCCGGTCGCGCGCGCGATGGCGTCTACCCGCACACAGCCCGACTTTCAGTTCCCGCAGGACGAGAACCCGGGTCTCGCTCGCCCGGGGTGGGGCCCGGCGCTCGTCGACTACGTCTACGTCTCCGTCACGAACTCGATCGCGTTCAGCCCGACCGACGCGATGCCGCTCACCCACCGCGCAAAGCTCTTCATGGGTCTCGAGGCGGGTCTCTCGGCGCTGACCGTCCTCGTCGTCGCCGCCCGGGCCATCAACATCCTCGGCGGCTAACGCCGCTCGCGGCGCCACACGAGCCGAAGCCCGGACCACGTCGCGTCGATCGCGGCGACCTTCGTGTCGACGAGGCCGATCGGCAGCGCGACCTCGCGCACGACGTCCTCGGTGACGTCCGTCGGGACCTTCGACGCGCGCTTCGGCCAGGCGATCCAGAGCATCCGGTCGGGGAAGATCGCCGCTCCGAGGCGTTCGATCTCACGCTCGAGCCAGCCCCGCTCGGTCGTGAACGCGAGGACGACGTCGGCCTCGTCCACGCGTTCGACGCACCGTGCGCCCGCGGGCAGCGGCGCGACCAGGTCCTCGACGCACCCCGGGTCGCCGACGACGGCGAACGTGCCTGCCTCGCCGATCCCGAGCTTCCGCGCCAGCGGGGTCCCGGAGTAGCCCTGGCTCAGAGCCGGACCGACCCGTCGCCGGTAAGCGTCCAGCCGGGGTTGTGCGCGACTTCCCACGGATGTCCGTCGGGGTCGACGAAGACACCCGAGTACCCGCCCCAGAATGTCTCGGCCGGCTCGCGCACGATGCGTGCGCCCGCTGCCCGCGCCTCCTCGATCACCGCGTCCACCTCGGCCGGCGAGCGGACGTTGTGCGCCAGCGTGACGCCGCCCCAGCCGCCGGTGTCCTCGACGCCGCTGTCCTCGGCGAGCGCCGCCCGGCTCCAGAGCCCGACGACCATGCCGCCGGCCTGGAAGAAGACCACGGCCTCGCCGGCGCCGCTCCGTGTCCAGCCGAGCGCCTCGTAGAAACGACGTGCAGCGTCGAGGTCGGCGACGCCGAGCGTCACGAGGCTGAGTCGTTGCTCCACTCCTCGATCATGCCAGGCTGCCGGCCGGGGCGGCCGGCCCGCGCGAAGGCGCGGTAGGCGGGCTCGAGCGCCTCGGCGAGGTCACGTCCGCCGACGCGGATACCGCTCCTGCCGAGCCGCTTGACGACCGCACCAGGCGGCAGCGCGCGCACCGGCCGCGGCGCCGGCAGGACGCCCGCGAGCCACGGGTCGCCGCCGCGCGAGGCCGGCGGCGCGACGGGGTCGCAGCCGCGCCAGCGCAGGAGGAGCGACGGGTCGGAGTCGACGGCGTCGGCGACGACGAACGCGACCGCGGCGACGTGCTTGCACACCGATGCGTACTCACGGTCGGGGCACGTGCAACTCGTCCCGATCCGGCGCGTGGGCGGCACGAGCGGCTCGCGCTGCTCCGCCTCGAGGTAGTGCGCGAGGTGGACCGACTGTGCCGTCCCCTCGACGCCGGCCTCGAGTCCCGGGCGCTCGCCCGCGGCCCGCACAGCCTCGGCCCACACCCGGGTGGGCAGCGCACCTGCCTCGAGCGTCACGACGTAGTCGGAGCCGCTCGACCCGAGCACCCGCGCGCGGATCGCGCCCGATTCCACCGAGACGTGCGAGACCATGCCGTCCCACGCGAGCTCCCGCCCGCGCTCGGCGCGTGCCGAGCCCTCGTCGGGGACGATCGCGCTCGCCAGGAGCCGCGCCCAGGCCCCGACGCCGATCCGGTCCTCGCCGTCGTGCTCGACCGCGATCGGATCGCCGCCGTTCAACAGGAGCTCGCTCACGCGGCCTCCCCGATCGCCTCGGGCGC
This sequence comes from Gaiella sp., assembly GCA_036376855.1. Taxonomy (GTDB): domain Bacteria; phylum Actinomycetota; class Thermoleophilia; order Gaiellales; family Gaiellaceae; genus Gaiella. Next base: position 3,973 of record DASUZN010000013.1, read on the forward strand.
GAGCGCGACCGCGGCTCGGATCGCGTCGAGATCGAGCTCGGAGAGCCAGTCGTCGGCGCGGCCCGCCATCACCTGGTCGGCGAGCTCACGCTTTGCGTCGAGCAGCGCATCGATCCGCTCCTCGAGCGTGGCGGTGCACACGAGGCTCGACACGAAGACCGGCTTGCGCTGGCCGAGCCGGTGCACGCGGTCGGTCGCCTGCTGCTCGACCGCGGGATTCCACCAGCGGTCGAAGTGGAGGACGTGGTTGGCCGCCGGGAGGTTGAGGCCACGGCCGCCCGCGCGGAGCGAGACGACGAGGACCGCGGGGTCGGTCCCGGACTCGAACCGCGCGACCAGCTCGTCGCGCGCCCGCGCCGAAAGGCCGCCGTGGAAGAAGCCGACCGAGCGACCGAGCCGCTGCTCGAGGTGAGGGGCGAGCCGGTCGAAGCCGGGGTACTGCGTGAAGACGAGCGCCTTGTCGTCGGATGGCACGGCCGCGAGCAGCTCGACGAGCCGCTCGAGCTTTCCCGAGCGCCCGTCGAGATCCCGCCCGGTGGGCACGACCAGCTCCGGGTGGTTGCAGACCTGCTTCAGCTGGCCGAGCATCGCGAGCACGGCGCCGCGCCGGTCGAACGCTTTCTCGTGCTGCTCGATCCGCGGCATCCAGCGGTCGACCGTGGCGCGGTAGAGGCTTGCCTGCTCGACGGTCAGGTGGCACGGCACCTTCTCGATCGTGATCGGCGGGAGCTCGAGGTCGACCTCGGGGGCGTCCTTCGCCCGGCGGAGCACGAACGGCCCGACGAGCGAGCGGAGCCGCTCGAGCGCCTGCGCATCGCGCCGTGTCTCGATCGGCCGCGCGAACGACCGCTCGAACGCCTCGCGCGAGCCCAGCAGGCCGGGGTTGACGAGATCCATGATCGCCCACAGCTCGCCGAGCCGGTTCTCGATCGGGGTCCCGGTCATTGCGAGCGTCCGCCGCCGCGGGATTCGCCGCAGCGCGCGGTGGCGCTTGGTCCTGGGGTTCTTCGCGTCCTGTGCCTCGTCGAGCAGCAGCCGGTCCCACTCGAGCCGCGCGAAGAGCTCGACGTCCCGCGTCGCGACGTCGTACGACGTGACCACGACGTCGCTCCGCCGGGCCGTGTCGAGAAATGCGTCGCCCGTGAGACGGGACGGCCCGTGGTGGAGATGGACGCGCAGCCCCGGCGCGAAGCGGGCGATCTCGCGCGCCCACTGCTGCGCGACGCTCATCGGGCTGACCACCAGCGTCGGCCCGATCTCCCCGTCCCGGCCCTCCCGCTCGGAGACGATGGTCGCGATCGCCTGCACGGTCTTCCCGAGCCCCATGTCGTCGGCGAGGATGCCGCCCACGCGCAGGTCGCCGAGCAGCCGCAGCCAGCCGTGGCCGCGCTCCTGGAACGGGAAGAGGTCGTGCCGCATCCCGGCCGGGGTCGCGAGCGGCCGGTAGCGGCGCTCTTCGGCCCCCGCGAGCAGGTCCTCGAGCGTGGCGTCGAGTGAGACCTCCCCGAGCTCGACGCCGGCGTCGTCCGTCTCGAGCCCGGAGACCGCGCGGACGAGCTCGACCACGCCGACGGAGCGCTCGCGGCTCTCGAGGAAGCGGAGCGCCCGCTCGACCTCGTTCGCGCGGAGCGCGTGCCACTTCCCGCGGAGCCGGATCAGCGGCTCCTTCGCCGCGGCCAGCTCGCGCAGCTCCTCCTCGCTCAGCTCGACGTCGCCGATCGCGAGCCGCCAGTCGAAGGACGCGATCGCGTCGCTCGTCAGGAGACCGCTGGACACCGCCGCCGGGCCCGACGCGACGAGGTTGACGCGCACGCGGCTCGACGAGGAGACCCACGCGCGCGGCAGGCGCAGCGGGACGCCGAGCGCCTCCAGCCGCGGCATCGAGTCGCGGAGGAACGCGCGAACCTGCTCGGCGTCCAGCGGGGCGCGGGTGGGAGGATCGCCGACGAGGGCGATGCCTGCGTCGTCGAGGATCGGCGCGATCGTCTCGAGCCGCCGGTCGAGCGCGCGGCGCGGATCGCTGTCGCGGAGGAAGCCGAAGACCTCGTCGGCCCCGCTCTCGAGCAGCTCCGCCGGGAGGGCAAGCGTCGGGTCGTCGGCGGCCTCGAGCCAGAGCTCGAGGACGACCGAAGGCTCGTTTGCCGCCACGGCGTCCAGCTCGTCGAGCCGCAGCCCGAGGTTCCACGGCGCACGCGACCGGCGCGCGAGCCCGCCGTCCACCCACGCGGCAACCCGCCGCTCGAGCGCGGCGTAGCCGCCGTCGGCCGGGAGCTCCGGCGTCGCCGCGGCAAGACCGGCCAGGAACCGCTCTGCGACGCCCGCCGTCCGAGTCAGGGCAGAGCTCAGGTCGACGCGCGCCTCGCGCAAGGCCCGCCGCGCGAGCTCGTCGATCGCGCAGGCGTAGAGATCGTGGACGAACGCGCGCGTGTCGCCCTCGAAGGCGTCGGCCGCGGCGGCCGGCGCCGCGTGAGCGATCGCCTGCAGCTCGTCGACGACGTGCTCGTCGAGCGTC
>DASUZN010000014.1:0-7141 GCA_036376855.1 Gaiella sp.
AAGCCAGTCCGGTCTGTCGTCCACCACGGAGGTCTTTGTGAACGTCACCACCACGCTCGGGGTCGCCGCAGCCGCATTCGGCGTCGCCATGGGCCTATCCCCACTGCTGCAGGTGCGGCACATGGTTGCCCGCGGCTCGTCCGCGGACGTCTCGCTGCCGTTCCTGCTCGTGCTCCTCGTCGGCTTCGTCCTCTGGCTCGCCTACGGCGTCGCGCTCGGGAATCCGGCGCTGATCGTGTCGAACGCCGTCGCGATCACGTCGTACGCGGTCACCACCGCCTTCGTGCTGAGGCTGCGGTAGGGGTCAGCGCCGCCCGGTACGCGCACAGCGGTCGCAGAGCGGAAACCACGGGGGACAGCTTCGCCCGCACGAGCGGCAGCGGCCGATCGTCCCGTCGCGCACCTCGACGGCGAGTCTCCTGACGACCCGCTCCGCCGCGGCCAGCTCGAGCTCGGCGGCGCGCTCGATCGTCACACCTCCGACACCCGGGTACTGGAGCGCGAACCAGCGCAGGATCCCCCGACGCGACCCGCCTCCTCCGCCTCCTCGAGCCGCGCGTCGCGGAGCCGCGACGTGTCGAGCAGGAACTGGAGCAGCGGCCGCTGGGCGCGGTCACCCGAGACGGCCAGCGCGAGGACGCCGAGGAGCTCCGCTCCGTCGGGATCGATCGGGGCGTTCGCGAGCCGCCAGGTGTCGTCGAGCCCGAGGCTCCGTCCGCGCTCGCGCAGGTGGCGCTGGACGACGGCGAGTCGACCCCGGAGAGGCTGGAGCGACTCGACGGCCAGCCAGCTTTCGTGCGCCCACTCGCGCGTCGCGACGCGGTGCCACGCGCCGAGTGCGGCATCGAGGTCGCGTGCGTCGTCCACGCCGAGGTCGCCGAGCCGCGGACCGATCCGCGCCTCGTCGACGATCCGATAGCCGCGATGTCCCTCCGGAAGCACGACGTGAGGCACGAGCGCGGACTCGACGATGTCCGGGTCCGCGTTCGCCCAGGGCACGCCGACGAGCACACCGACGTGGCCGCGCTCGACGAGCCCGAAGCGGCCGGCGCGGCCGGCGATCTGCGCGAGCTCCCACGGGAGCAGGTCGCGCCGCTCGACCCCGTCGAACTTCGTCGTCTCGGCGAACAGGAGCGTCTCGCACGGCAGGTTGACGCCGTGGCCGAGCACGTCGGTCGCAACACAGACCTCGGCGGAACCCGCGAGGAAACGGTCGATCTCCTCCCGGCGCGACGCAAGGGGCATCGCCCCGTAGAGCACCGCGACGCGGTCGGGACGCAGCCGGTTGATCTCGCCCGCGAGCGCGAGCACGGCCTTGCGGCTGAACGCGACGACGACCGAACCCGGCGTCAGCGCGCGCAGCTGGCGGGCTCCGACGAACTCGAGCGGCAGCTTCCGCTCGTGTACGCGCAGCTCGGCATCGGGGAAAGCGCGGCGCACGAGCGGCAACGCGTCGAGTGCACCGAGCAGGCGGATGTGGCGGTACTCCCCCGCGAGCAGGAGCTCCGTCCACGCTGCGCCCCGCTCCTCGTCGTCCGCCCACTGCACCTCGTCGAGGACGAGGACCTCGCCGTTCCCCGGCGCCATCTCGACGGTGCAGCACAGGATCGGCGCGTCGTCGTTGAGCCGTTCTTCGCCCGTGACGAGCCCGACCTGCTCGTCGCCGAGGAGCGCGGCAAGCCGGCGGTGGGCCTCCTGCGCAAGCATCCGCAGCGGGCCGGCGTACACGCCGCGCCCCTGCTCGGCGAGGAACGCGATCGCGTCGTGCGTCTTGCCGGAGTTCGTCGGGCCGAGATGCGCCACGACCGTCTCGGGCGGTGTTCGTCGCTCGGGGAGCCGGATCTCGATCTGGCCCTCGGCGCGCTTCACGGCGGCGCGCTTGTACGCGCCCGTTGCGCGGGCATGCCGAGCGGCCCGGGACGGCCGCCGCGGCGGGCGTGAGCGGCGGCTACGCGGCATCGCGCAACCGTAGCCGCGCGACGTCAGGAGGCAGTTGCGGCGACGCAGTCGACGCCTTCAGGGCTGTGCCCCGCCGAAGGCGGGGCACAGCGGCGGAAATCCGCTTGGCGGATTTCCGCTTCGCGAAACGAGATCAGACCTTGAGGTACCGGCGCAGCGTCAGACCTGAGCCGACTGCGCCGACGACGAGCCCGACGCCGAGCAGGATCAGCGCCGTGAGCGTGAAACCGAGCGCCTTGACGTCGTTCGTCGAGTCGATGTGGCCGAGGATCGCGGGCAGCGCTGCTTCCTTCCCGATCAGGAGCAGGACCACGGCCGCGAGCGCCCCGACCAGACCGCACAGGAGCCCCTCGACCATGAAGGGTCCACGCACGAACCAGTTGGTCGCGCCGACGAGCTTCATCACCTCGATCTCACGACGGCGGGAGAAGATCGAGAGCCTGATGGTGTTGGCGATCAGCAGCACGGACGCCGCGAGCAGGACGACGACGGCGATCAGGAAGACGACCTCGATCACGCGCGCCACTTGGAGGATCCGCTTCGACGTCTGCTGTCCGTCCTTGACACGGTCGACGCCGGCGAACTTCTGCCCGCGGATCGACGCCGAGAGCTGCTTGACCTCCTCCGCGTGCTTCGGCGTGATCTCGTACGAGTCCGGCAGCGGATTCGACGGAAGGTCGGCGGTCAGCTCCGGATACTTCTTCTGCATCCGGTGCAGCGCCTCGCCGCGGGAGATGAACTGGTAGTCCTTGATCTTCCCGTCGGTCTGGAGCGTGCCGAGGTAGCCGCCGACGGCGTTGATCTGCTTCGACTTGACGTTCTCGACGAAGAACACCTTCACCTCGAGCTGGTCCTTCACGTGATCCGACCAGGACACGACCCACGAGCCGAGGGCGATCAGCAGGCCGAGCAGGAACATCCCGATCAGGACGGTCATCGTCGCCGCGAACGAGGTCGAGATGTTCGACCCGATCGAGCGGAACGCCTCCGAGACGACGAGCTTGAAACGGCTCACTCGGTCTCGTACCCGCCGCGGCGCTCGTCGCGCACGACCTTGCCGCTGTCGAGCGCGATCACGCGCTTGCGCATCTTGTCGACCATCTCGCGATCGTGGGTGACCATCAGGATCGTCGTGCCGGCGGTGTTGATCCGGTGGAGCAGCTGCATGATCCCGACGGACGTGTCGGGGTCGAGGTTGCCCGTCGGCTCGTCGCAGATCAGAAGCGGGGGATGGTTGACGACGGCGCGCGCGATCGAGACGCGCTGCTGCTCGCCACCCGAGAGCTCGTCGGGCCGGGACCCGGACTTGTGCGCGAGGCCGACGAGCGCGAGCACCTCGGGCACCTTGCGCCGAATCGCGGTCGAGGACTCGCCCTGGACGCGGAGCGCGTACGCGACGTTCTCGAACGCCGAGCGGTCGCGGAGCAGCTTGAAGTCCTGGAAGACACAGCCGACGTTGCGTCGCAGGAGCGGCACCTTGGAGCCTTTGAGCCGTGTCAGGTCGCGCCCACCGACGATGATCCGGCCGCTCGTCGGCTCGAGCTCCTTGAGCAGGAGCCGAATGATCGTCGACTTTCCCGAGCCCGACGGGCCGACGACGAAGACGAACTCGCCCTTCTCGATCACGAACGAAGCGCGCTGCAGCGCGACGACGTCCGGCTCGTAGACCTTGCGGACGTCCTCGAAGACGATCATCGCGGCCGCAGCAGCGGCGGCGCTCGAGCCGTTCGTCGCCGCGACGTCCGGGCCCTCGAGGAGCGCGGCAGAAGACTCGGCGGGTGGTATGAGGAGATCGTCCATGACCGGCGGAGTGCGTTCGAGCGGCGACCTCCCTCCGAGGCCGCTCCGGTTCAGGTTCGCTGGATTGTAGCCAAGTCCTGTACCTGCCTCGCGAAGCGGAATCCGCAGACGCGGATTCGCCGCTGATCCCCGCCTGCGGCGGGGCACATCCCTGAAGGCGTCGCCTTCGGCGCCGCAACTGCGTATTGCCGCGAACCGGGTCTACGTCACGCCTTGCCGGCAGCCCGCGCGAGCAGGAACGCCTGCACGAAGCCGTCGAGCGCGCCGTCGAGGACGCCCTGGGCGTTCCCGGCTTCGAAATCGGTGCGGTGATCCTTGACCATCTGGTACGGGTGCAGCACGTAGGAGCGGATCTGGCTGCCGAAGCCGACGTCGACCTTGCCGCCACGCTCCTTTGCGAGCTCCGCCTCACGCTCCTCCTCGGCGAGCTCGGCGAGCCTCGAGCGGAGAATGCGCATCGCGGTCTGCTTGTTGGACGCCTGCGAGCGCTCGTTCTGGCACTGGACGACGATCCCGGTCGGCAAGTGCGTGATCCGCACCGCCGAGTCCGTCTTGTTCACGTGCTGCCCGCCCGCGCCGCTCGCCCGGTAGGTGTCGATCCGGAGGTCGCCCTCGTCGATCTCGACCTCCTCGCTGTCGGGGAGCAGCGGTGCGACCACAACCTGCGCGAACGCGGTGTGGCGCCGGTGCGCCGAATCGAACGGCGAGAGGCGCACGAGGCGGTGCACGCCGCGCTCGGCCTTGAACAAGCCGTATGCGTTCTCGCCGCGCACCGTCAGCGTCGCCGACTTGAGACCCGCCTCCTCTCCAGGGCTCGCCTCGACGAGCTCCGTCTGGAAGCCGCGGTCGGCCGTCCAGCGCAGGTACATCCGTAAGAGCATCTCGGCCCAGTCCTGCGCGTCGGTGCCGCCCGTGCCGGCCGTCACGGCCACGACCGCGTCGCCCCCGTCGTACTCGCCGTTGAAGAGCGCCTCCTCCTGGAGCCGTGCGAGCTCGTCGCGAACCGGCGCGATCTGCTCCGCAACCTCGGCCTCGAGCTCGGAATCGAGCTCGAGCAGCTCGGTGGCGTCGTCGACCTCCTTGCGGAGCGCGTGGTAGCTGTCGAGCTTGCGCGTCGCGCGCGCGTGCTCGGTGGAGACACGGGCGGCCTCGGCCTGGTCGTCCCAAAATCCCGGAGCGCCCATCTGCGCCTCGAGCTCGGTGCGTCGGCGCGTCAGCCCATCAGGGTCAAAGGTAGTCACGGACCCAGGCGAGCTGGGCCCCGAGCTCCGTGAGCTGGTCGGCGACGGGTCTGTCGTCCGTGACTGCCATCAGTCGATCGTAGCGACTGCCGCGGGAACCCCCCAGTCGTCCTGTCCGGCTCGCCACGCCCGATGGCGGTCGAGCGTCTGCCGCCAGAGTGTTTCGCGCTCGCGGGCCGGGGGTCCCGATCCGTCGCTGCGCCGTGACGGTGCGCGCGAAGCCGGACTGGGTCGAGAGAAACGCGTGCATCGCCCCGAAGTCGGCGATTCCGGCCGTTTCCGACGCCGGGTCGAAAGCCCTCGAAGCTTCCTCGAGGGTCGCGGTCGAAGCGCCACGCGCCCCGGGCGGTGCCTGACAACCGGAGCCGGTAGCGGTAGTCGAGCTGCTCGTGGTCGCCGGCCAGGAGCGGCAGCGGATCGGAGGGCCCGTCCCCTGCGAGCAGGTCGAGGTAGGCGAGCGCCAGATCGTCGGGGAGCCGCTCCCACGGCGTCAGCGACGCAGACGCAGCACGACGAGAAGGCAGACGGAGAGCCAGGCCAGGCCGAGGAACGCACCGGCGAGGACGTCGGTCAGGTAGTGGACGCCGAGCACGACGCGGCTTGCTCCGATCAGCGCCCCGAGCGTGAAGCCGGCACCGACGGCGGCGACTCGGTGCGCACGCGTGCGGGTGAAGGTCGCCGCGAGGAGACCGAGCAGACCGAACACCGCGATCCCGGTCGCGGCGTGACCACTCGGGAACGAGAACGACGACGGAAGCCGGACGGCGCTTCCCAGGTCGGGTCGCGGCCTCGCATACCCGTCCTTCGCCGTGAAGACGAGGATCTGGACGCCGACCGCGACGACGACGAGAAGTGCGGCCTCGACACGCGCGCGTCGGCTGAACAGCCACGTCGTCGCACCGGTGACCACGATCGTGGCGCCGACGGCGCCTCCGAGCCACGTGAACGGACGCGCGAGCCACTCGGCCCAGGACGGCATCGAGCCCGCGACCCAGGTGGCGACATCGACGTCCTGCTCGCTCAGACGCCCTGCGTTGACGACGTCGGCGGCGACCGCCGCGTAGACGAGAAGCGCCGCGCCGAGCACGAGGAGCAGGAGCCGGGTCGACAGGGCGAGCCGCGCCAGGCTCGGCGCCGTCTCGCCGACCGCCCTCCCGGCTTCGGCTTCCGCGTCCCCACGTGCCCCCAGGGGGGTGGGCTGGCCCCCTGGAGTCACGGTATCGCGCGAATCGTCACGCATGTGCGCCGAGATCGTGCCGACTCTGCGTCGGCGCAGCACGAAGAGCGTGACGGCAGGGACGAACCCGTGGGCACCATGCACCTACCCGTGCTCGAATCCTCGACTCTTCAGCGGTGAAGTGTCACGGATGAACTCGTCGAGGGGTCCAGGGTGCACCTCTCACGTCGTACGCGCTCTTGCCGAGCATCTCCCGTCACGCCCCGACTGCTCCGCACCCCCGGATCGCGTCCGCGCGTGGTCCGGGTACCGAGGGAAGTGGCTACGCCGTCGGACTCCGCGGCGCATAGCGGTGATGCAGGTCGAGCGTGTTCCCGTCGGGGTCCTCGAAGATCGCCTGGTGGCAGACGCCGCTGTCGATGCTCTCGCCCCTGAACACGACGCCGCGCGCCTCGAGCTCGGCGCGGGCGGCCGCGACATCGTCGACCTGGAAGGCCACCGGCACCTTGTGGGGCTGGAACGGGATGCCGAGCGTCTCGGATGCGATCAGGGCGATGGTGACCGTGCCGGTCTCGAACTCGATCCCCATCGGCTCCTCCCCCGGCCGTTGCCAGGCGCTCGACCGCTCCAGGCCGAGGACGTTCTCGTAGAACTCCGCCGCCGCGGCGATGTCGCGCGTCGGGATCGAGACGAAGTCGACGCCGGTGACGATCGAGGTCGTAGCGCTCATGCCTCTCCTTCGTGGGGTTGGTCGAGACGCCCGAGCGTAGCGAGGGACGCGTCGGCTCCCCCTTCAGATGGTGCCCGTCACCGACGGTCTACCGACGAACGACGAACACGGCACCCCGGGCTGAACCGTGCCATGTGGCGTCGCGGCCGGAGGCCGGCTTTGCCAGCCGGGAGGCCAACTCACGCCGACCCGTGCACCAACGCCGAAGAAGGGGGCCGGCGGGGGAAACATGGT
>DASUZN010000015.1:0-11008 GCA_036376855.1 Gaiella sp.
GTCGAGGAGCTCGAGCGCCTGCTGCTGGTGCCCGATGTCGAGTGCCGCGGTCGGCTCGTCGAGAAGCACGATCGCGGCCTCCTGCGCGAGGGCTCGTGCGACCACGGCACGCTGCCGCTCGCCACCCGAGAGCGTCCCGAGCTGTCGCTCCGCGAACGCCTCCAGGTCGAGGCGGTCGAGCGCCCGCGCCGCGGCCTCACGGTCTGCGGCGCCCTCACGGCCGAGCGGCCCGAGATGCGGCGTCCGCCCCATCAGCACGTACTCCGCGACGGTCAGCCACGGCGGCGTCTCCGGCGTCTGTGGCACGACCGCGAGGAGACGTGCCCGCTCGCGCCTGTCGAGTTGCGCTGCGTCCGCCCCGAGCAGCGTCACCCTGCCTTCGTGCTGGACGAGGCCTGCGACCGCGCGGAGCAGCGTCGTCTTGCCGGCGCCGTTCGGCCCGATCAGAGCGACCCACTCTCCGCGCTCCACGGCGGTGTTCACGTCGTGCACGACGGCGCGGCCGCCGAGACGCACCGTGACGCCGTCCAGCCCGATCGCGCTCACGCCTGCCCCCCACGGGTGCGGAGCACGAAAGCGAAGAACGGCGCGCCCAGCAGCGCCGTGATCACGCCGATCGGAACCTCCGCCGGCGCGAGCGCGGTGCGCGCGACGACGTCCGCGAGGATCAGGAAGCCGGCGCCGACGACGAACGAGAGCGGCAGCAACCCGCGGTACGACGTGCCGACGACGAGCCGGATCGCGTGCGGGACGATGATCCCGACGAAGGCGATCAGCCCGCAGACCGCCACGGCGGCTGCGGTCCCGACGGTCGCCGCGACGACGAGCGCGAGCCGCGTGCGACGAACGTCGACGCCGAGGCTGGCCGCCTCGAGGTCGCCGAGGCTCAGGACGTCCACCATGCGCCGCATCGCGACGATCACCGCCGTCGAGAGCAGCACGTACGGCGCGAGGGCGGTCACGTCGCTCCAACCGGTGTTCGGGAGGCTCCCCAGGATCCAGGAGGTGACCTCCTGCAGCGTGTCCGTGTTCTGCTGCTGCACGAACGTCTGCAGCGCCGTGAAGAAGCTTGCCACCGTCACACCTGCGAGGACGAGCGTCGCCGCGTCTCGCTCACGGCCCGCCGCGCGCCCGATCCCGTACGCGATCACGACGGCGACCGCAGCGCCTGCAAAGGCGGCGAGCGGCAGCACGTGCCGGCCCGCCACGGCATTCGGCAGGTACGCGATCGCGAGCGTCGCTCCGAGGCCGGCCCCCGCCGCGACGCCGAGCAGATACGGGTCGGCGAGCGGGTTGTGGAAGACCCCCTGATACGTGGCGCCCGCGATGGCGAGCATCCCGCCGACGAGCGCCGCCAGCACGACGCGCGGCACGCGCAGGTCCCACAGGATCGACTCCTGCGTCGCGTCGAGCGGGGACGTGACGCCTGGGAGGCCGAGCCTCGCGCCGAGCGAGCGCAGCACGTCGCCGACCCCGATGTGGACAGGGCCGGCGACGACACCGACGACGAACGCGATCACCAGGAACGCGATCGCGCCGAGCGCCCATCCGGGCGTTACCCCTCGAACGCGGATCGCGCGCGCCGTTGCGGCGGCTGCTTCCACGCTACCCCTGTCCGAGTCTGCCGAGAGCTGTGCCGACCGCGCGGACGAGGTTGACGAGCCTCGGGCCCCACCGTGAGGCGATCGAGTCGTCGAGGCGCACGACCGACCCCGACCGCACCGCCGCGATCCGCGACCAGCCCGGCCGCGCGGCGACCGTCCGCGCGTTCTGCGCACAGCACACCGTGTCTGCGAGCACGATCAGGCCGGGGTTCGCCGACACGACGTACTCGGGCGAGAGCTGCGGGTAGTCGGTGCCGCCTTTCGCGGCGTCGGCGATGTTCCTGAGCCCGAACATGGCATACACGCGGCCGACGAAGGTGTTCGACGTGAGGCTGTAGAGCGTCGGGTCGAGCTCGTGGTAGACGGTCAGGCCGTCGGCCTTCGCACGAGTCTTGGCGACGATCGATCCGATCCGCTGCTTCATGCTCGTCACGAGCCGCGTCGACTCGGCGGTGTGGCCGGTGATCTTCCCGAGCTGGCGGATCTGCTGGTAGGCGCCGGGCAGTGTGCCTGCGGCGTTCTGGAAGACGACCGGGATACCGAGCCGCCCGAGCGCCTCGGAGAGGCCCTTCGGGTCGAACGAGATTACGACCAGGTCGGGCCGGTAGCCGGCGATCGCCTCCACGTTCGGCGTGAAGCCCGAGAGGGAAGTGCGCGGCGCAGTCTTCGGGTAGTCCGACTGGTTGTCGACCGCGATCACCTGCTTGCCTGCGCCGATCGCGAACAGCGTCTCGGTCGCGGTCGCCGAGAGCGAGACGATGCGGGACGGCCGCTTCTGGATCGTCACCTGCCCGTTCGAGACGGTGATCGTGGCCGGAAACGGCGTGGCGGTGCTGCGACTCGGCGAGGCGAGCGCGGTCGACGCGAGCGCGACCGCGAGCGCGACGCCGGTCAGGAACGCCGCGAGGGCGAAACGACGTGACATGAGTGCATCTCCTTCTCCCTTCCGCGAGGGCGTCGAGGCGTCTGGAGAGCGGCAGGTCTTCTGACTCGGGGCTCCCTCCTCCGCCGCCTTCCCGGCCTTCCGGCCAGTGGCATGGTGGCGGGAGAGCGTCTCCCCTCACAGCGGCGGGACCGTCCCGGATTCGCACCGGAGTTCCCTCACCGCGCTCCTCGTGTGTGGCGGCGAGCCTACCATGCCGCGGTGTCCGTTCCGGCCCTGACGACGCCGCGCTCGAGGCTCGGCGCGTGGCTGCCCGTGATCGCCTGGGCGGCGGTGATCTTCGCGTTCTCGGCCGTGCCCAGCCTGTCGAGCGGGCTCGGCGGCTGGGACCTGCTCCTGCGCAAGCTGGCGCACCTCACCGAGTACGCGATCCTCGGGGCGCTACTCCTCCGCGCGACGCGGAGGCCAGGCCTCGCGCTCGCCCTCGCGGCGCTGTATGCGACGTCCGACGAGATCCACCAGCATTTCGTCGAGGGACGCCACGGCGCACCGCTCGACGTCGCGATCGACACCGCCGGTGCGCTTGCCGGGATCCTCGCGTGGCGCGCTCTGGCCCGACGCCGCGCTCCGTAGAATCGGCGCCATGGAACGCCACGACGTCCCCGACCGTCAGCTCGACGCGCTGCTAGAGCGGCTCGACCGAATCGCCGAGCAGCTCGAACGGATCGACGCCCGCCTCGAGGCGAGCGAGGGGCTCGTCCAGGTGAGCCGCGAGCTCCGCGCGCTGAACGACTCGCTGAACGCCGTCGCCTACGCCGCGCTCGGCCAGTCGCCGCAGGTCCGCCGCCGCGCCGGCTGACCCACGCGGCGTCTCAGAGAGGCAGCTCGCCGCGGAGCGCGGCGGTGTAGCGCGCAACGCTCCGGCGCACCGCCTCCTTCGCGCCTGCCGGCACGACCCGGTCCCACCACGCGCCGTAGATCCGCTCGAACGGCCACGGCTCGAGAGCCGCGCCGATCCGCTCCACCTCACCTGCGGGGAGCGGGACGAGGTTCGGGTAGCTCCACATGAACGAGACGTTCCGATCCGGCAGCGCCATCACGATGTCGCCCGAGAGCAGCACGCCGCGGCCGCCGGCCCCTGCAGGCCAGTGGAGCACCGTCCCGCCCGGGAAGTGGCCTCCGAGCCGGAGGAGCGTCGGGCCGCCGGGCAGCTCGCGGGTATCGCCGTCCCAGTGCTCGATCGCCGGGTCGGGCCGCGTCACCCACTCCGCGTCGGCCGCGTGCAGCAGCACCGGCACGCCGCCGAGCGCCTCGCTCCACGTGCTCGCGGCGCCGTAGTAGTGCGGATGCGAGATCGCGATCGCACTCGCACCGCCGCGCTCACGCACCGCCGCAACGGCCTCGTCGGCGGCGGCAGGGATCATGTCCCAGAGGACGTTCCCCGCGTCCGTCTCGACCAGCAGCAGCCGTTGCCCGATCGCGAACGACGGCGCGAGCCCGATCCCGGTCAGTCCCGGCTCATGCTCGCGAACGTCGATCGAGCGACCGTCGAGGACGTCCTCCGGCGTCGTCCAGCGCTGGCCGTCGACCGGCACCCACTGCCGGTCGTCCTCGCAGATCGGGCACGCGGCGGGCGGGTCGTCCGCATCCGGGAACCAGGCGCCGCAGGTCGCACAGACCGGCGTCACCGCGCGAAGCGGTAGATCATGCCACCGCCGGAGACCGCGTAGAGCGTCGCGCCGTTCAGGCTCTCGCCGAACGAGGTCAGCTGCGCCACGCGCACCGGCTCCCTGCGCAAGGGGCCCCCGCGCGCGGCGATGCTCCAGATCGTCCCCGAGCAGTAGTCGCCGAAGACATAGCGGCCCTTGAGGCGGGGCACCGCGTTGCCGCGGTAGACGAAGCCGCCGGTGACGGAGCAGCCCGCGGCGTGCGTGTACTGCGCGATCGGCTGGATCAGCGTCCCCGGCCCGAGGGTCGCGTCGGAGAAGCGGCTGCGTCCCTCGTAGACGTTCCAGCCGAAGTTGACGAGGCCGGTCGTCGCGCGCGGCAGCCGGTCGATCTCCTCGATCTCGCCCTGTCCGACGTCGCCGATCCAGAGGTCACCCGTCGCGCGGTCGAAGCTGTACCGCCACGGGTTGCGCAGCCCGATCGCGACGAGCTCGGGTGCGGGCTTCGCCTGCCGCACGTCGAGCCGGAACATCTTCCCGAGCAAGGTGTCCGGGTTCTGCGCGCGGTTCTCGGGGTCGCCGCCCGAGCCGCCGTCGCCGAGACCGACCCACAGCTTCCCGTCAGGCCCGAACTCGAGGTTCCCGCCGTTGTGGTTGGAGTACGGCTGCTCGACCCGCAGGATCTCCTGCGCGCTCCCCGGCACCGCGCGGCCGTTCGCTGCGCGGTAGCGGACCACCCTCGTCGAACCGTCGCCGCGTGCCGTGTAGTTGACGTAGAACGTCCGGTCGCGCGCGTAGCCGGGCGAGAACGCGAGGCCAAGGAGCCCCTGCTCGCCGCCGGCGACGACGAGCGAGCGGACGTCGAGGAACGTGCTGCGTACCCGCCCGCCCTGCACGATCCGGACCCGCCCCGGCTGTTCGACCACGTAGAGGCGACTTGGCTCACCCGGCGCCTGGACGACGTCGACGGGGCCCGAGAGCCCCCGGACGACGACGGCGAGCTTCGGCGTGGCCGTCCCCGCCGAGAGCGCCGCCGCGGCCGTAACCGCCGCGACGAGCGTCACCAGAGCGAGAGCGACCCCACGCACCGTGCCCGAAGGGTAGCCGCGGGGGTACGCTCCGCCGCGGCGTGAAGATCATCGTCGTCGGGGCGGGGCAGGTCGGGTCGACGATCGTCGAGGCGCTGCACGGCGAGCACGACCTCACCGTGATCGACACGGTGCGCGAGCGGCTCGAGCCCCTCGCCTACCGCTACGACATCGTCACGATCGAGGCGAACGGCGCGAGCCGTCGCGCAATCCAGCAGGCGGGAACGAGCGCCGCCGACCTCTTCATTGCATGCACCTCGAGAGACGAGGTCAACCTGGTCGCCTGCTCGTTCGCCCGGGCCGAGGCGCCGCGGGCGACGATCGTGATCAGGACCTCGAACGTCGAGTACATCGACCTCTGGCGCGAGGGACGCCTCGACGTCGACTTCGCCGTCTCGTCCGAGCTCGAGACCGCCCGCGCCGTCGCGCGCTCGATCGGGATGCCCTCGGCGCGACAGACCGACGTCTTCGCGGACGGCCAGGTGGAGATCGTCGAGTTCGAGATCCCCGTCGGCGCCGATCGAGCCGTCGTGGGCCACCCGCTCCGCGAGGCGCGCATCCCGGAGGACTCCCGCGTCCTGGCGCGCATCCGCGGCTCGTCGCTGACGCTTCCGGGCGGCGCCGACACCCTCGCGGAGGGCGACCGGATCGTCGTTATCGGCTCACCGAGCGCGGCCCGCACGTGGGGCGCACTGCTCGCCCCGGGGCAGGGCAGGGTAGAGGACGTCGTCGTGTTCGGCGGCGGCCAGGTCGGTGCGGCGATCGCCCGGACGCTGTCCGAGCAGGGCATCGGCGTGCGGCTGATCGAGCCCCGGCTCGAGCGCGCCCGGGAGGTCGCCGAGCAGCTACCCGAGTGCCGTGTCTACAACGCCACCGGCATCGACGCCGACTTCATCGAGCGGGAGCGGATCGGGCGCGCGCAGGCGGCGGTGTTCGCAATCCGCGAGGACGCGATGAACCACTACGCGGCGACCCTGGCACGGGTCCACGGCGTCCAGTTCACGATCGCCGTCGTCCACGACACGATCTCGACCGACGTCTACGAGCTCTCCGGCGTCGACGTCACCGTCAACCCGCGCGGCGTGACCGCGGAGGAGATCGTGCGGTTCGCGCACGACCCGCGGACGCAGCAGGTCGCGATGCTCGAGGGCAACCGTTACGAGGTTCTCGACATCACCACCAAGCCGACGAGCGAGTACGTCGGGCTCCGGTTTCGGGAGATGCCGATCCGCGGCGCGCTGATCGGCGCGATCGTGCGCGACGGCAAGGCGCTGTTTCCCCGCAGCGACGAGGTCCTGCAGGCGGGTGACCGCGTGATCGTCTTCACCGAGCGGTCGCGGGTGCCCGACGTCGAGAAGGTGCTGTGAGCCCCGAGCGGGCCGCCGCCCGGATCGGCGGGCGCGCGAGAGTCGGAATCGATCTGGCCGGCGCGCTCGGCCTGACCGGGACGCTGCTCGCCTACCTGAGCCTCTCCGCGCTCATCCCGACCGTCGTCGCGGTCGGCTACGGCGAGCCCTTCTGGCCGTTTCTCGCGGCGGGCGCGATCGCGGGCGGCATCGGCCTCGGGCTCGCGAGGCTCGGTCGACGTTCCCCCGGGACTATCGGGTTTCGCGAGGGCTACCTCGTCGTCTCTCTCACCTGGCTCCTCGCGGCGATGTACGCCGGTCTCCCGTACCTCCTCTCCGACGAGCGCCAGCTGTCGCAGCCGATCGACGCGTTCTTCGAGGGGATGTCCGGCTTCACGACCACGGGCGCCACGGTGGTGACGGACGTCGACGCGCTCGACCGGTCGATTCTCCTCTGGCGGCAGCTGAGCCAGTGGCTCGGCGGGATGGGGATCATCGTGCTCGCGCTCGCCGTCCTGCCGCGGCTTCGGATCGGCGGCCGGCAGATGTTCGAGTCAGAGCTCCCCGGGCCCGAGGTCAACCAGCTCGCCGAGCGGATCCGCGATACCGCGCGCCGGCTCTGGCTGCTCTACATCGGGCTCACGCTGGTCCTCATCGCCGCCCTGCTCGTCGTCGGCGTCGTCGGGCTGGACGACCGGTTGAACCCGTTCGACGCGATCGGCACCGCGCTCTCGACGATGCCGCTCGGTGGCTTCGCCACCGACAACCGCTCCCTCGAGCCCTTCGCGCCGGTCACGCAGTGGATCGTCGCGGCGTTCATGGCGCTCGCGGGCGTGAACTTCGCGGTCCTCTATCGGACGTTCGTCCGACGTGACACGACCGCGATCCGCCGGGACGAGGAAGCCAGGTTGTACGGCGTGCTGCTGCTGCTCGGCTCGATCCTCGTCTTCGCCGAGCTCGTCCACGCGGATCTCTTCTCGGGCGGCGAGGCTGTCCGGCAGGCGTTCTTCCAGACGACGTCACTGATGACCGGCACCGGCTTCGCGATCACCGACTACGTCAGCTGGCCGACGCTGAGCGTCATGGCGATGATCGGCCTGATGTTCGTCGGCGCCTCGGCGGGGTCGCCGACCGGCTCGGTGAAGATCGTGCGGCACCTGCTCGTCGCCCGCATCCTGCGACGCGAGCTGCGCCAGACCATCCATCCGGAGCTCGTGATGCCGATCCGGCTCAACGGCCAGGCGGTCGAGGAGCGCACGCTGCGCGCCGTGCTCGCGTTCGTCGTGCTGTACATCGGGACCTTCATCGTCGGCGCAGCACTGCTCGCGGTCGACGCCCGCTTCTCGAACGTCAACCTGGGCATCACCGAGTCGATCGCCGCGTCGGCCGGGACCCTAGGCAACGTCGGGCCGGGCCTCGGGTTCGCGGGCCCGATGGGGAGCTACGAGCCGTTCAGCGACTTCTCGAAGCTCGTGATGGCGCTGTTGATGTGGATCGGCCGCCTCGAGGTGCTGCCGGTGGTGGTGCTGCTCACGCGCGGGTACTGGCGGGTCTAGCCCTCGTCGCCGGGCCCGTCGGCGAGGAGGGTGCGCACCTTGCCGAACTGGCCGGCCTTTCCCACCACGACGATCGTGTCGCCGTCGAGGATCACGTCTTCGGGCTGCGCGCCCGCGATCGACTCCGACTCGCGCAGGATCGCGATCACGGTGACGCCGGTCCGCTTGCGGAAGCCGCAGTCGGCAAGCGTGCGCCCGTTGACCCAGCTGTCGTTCGGCACCTTGATCCACTCGATCTGGAACTCGCCGAGCGCCATCTCCAGCTCCTCGACGATCTTCGGCCGCTCGTAGGCGCCGCCGAGGAGCGCGCCGAGCTGTCGCGCCTCGTCGTCGTGTAGCTCGAGCACCACGGCCGGCTCGTCGTCGCGTCCGCGCCGGTGGACGTAGACCTCCCGATCGCCGTCGTTGTGCTGGATGACGGTGATGCGGAGCCCGGAGGCGGGCGTCATCGTCCATTTCACGCCTACGCCCGGCAGGCGCGTCTCTTTCAGTTCGAGTGGCATCGGCTCTCCTTCATACGACAGTCAAGCAGCACGAGACTCATTCCAGTGCCACCGCGGGTCGGAGCATGCGCCCGAGGCGCTTCGACTCCTTCATCAGCACGACGCCGATCGTCGCGCTCGCGAGCACGTAGAGGCCCGCGAACGCGACGATGTCGTCCCGCTGCCCGACGCTCAGCGCGGCGTTCCCGGCCGCCAGCTGGGCGAGAATGATCGTGAACTCACCGTGGGCCACGAGCGCTGCGCCGGCGTTGATCCCCTGACGCACGGAGAAGCCGCCCAGCCTGCCCGCGACGACGCCGACGCCGAGCTTGCCGATGAGCGTGGCGACGATCGCGACCGCGACGATCCAGCCGAGGTCGCTCCAGCGGGAGAGATCGATCGTCAGCGCAAACGCGAAGAAGAACAACGCGGCGAAGATGTCGCGCATCGCGAAGAACCGCTGCTCGATCTCCTCCCGCACCCCGCTCTCCGACAGGACCACGCCCGCCATCAACGCGCCGATCGCCTCGGAGAGCTCGAGCTCCATCGCGATCGCGCTCATCGCGATCACGAAGCCGAACACCGCGAGCAGGAAGAACTCGAGCTCGAGCCGGCTCAGCTGACGCCCGATCCAGGCCCCGAGCCAGCGCGACGCCGCGAGCGAGGCGGCGACGAAGACGAACGCCTTCGTGGTGACACCCGCGGTCTCCGCGACGCTGCCGCCGCCCGTCGCGACGAACCCGAGCACGGCGGCGATCGCGATGTCCTCGAAGAGGAGAATCGCGAGCACGAGGTCCGTCTCGTCGTCGGCGAGCCGCCGGAAGTCGATCAGCGCCTTGACGGCGATCGCGCTCGACGAGACGTAGATGCACGCGGCGAGGACGAACGCGGCGAACGACGGCCCGAAGGCGATCAACCCCACGAGGAGGCCGAGCCCGGCATTCACGAGGAGGTCGGCGGCACCGCCGAGGCCGACGTGCCTGCCGCTCCGCACCAGCCGCTCGAGGCTGAACTCGAGGCCGAGGAAGAACAGGAGGAAGATCAGGCCGATCTCGGAGACGAAATGCGTCACCTCCGACGGCTGGACGAGCTGGACGATGTCGGGCTCGTTCGGCCCCAGGATGATCCCGGCGAAGAGGTAGGCAGGGATCGCAGAGAGGCCGAACCTGCTCGCGGCGAGGCCGAGGACGCCAAGCACTCCGATGGTGACGGCGAGCTCGGCGAGCGTCATCCTCGCGCATTCTTCCTGAGCCACCGCCGCGAGGCGGTGTGTGCGGTCTGGGACCTAGCCGACGACGGCGCGGCGCACGCGGTCCTCGACGCCGGGCTTCAGGATCGCGACGACCTGGTCGCCCGGCCGGATCACCGTGTCGTCCCGGGCGATCTCGCCGACGCCGTTGCGCATCACGGACACGAGCTTCGCGCCGTCCGGAAGCGAGATTCCGGCGACGCGCTTGCCGGCGGCCGGCGCGTCGGGCGGCACGTGGAGCTCGACGAGCTCCAGGCCCTCGGCCCGGAGCTCGAGCAGCTTGACGAGCCCGTGCTCGGGCACCTCGTGCTCGACGAGACCGAGCAGGCCCGACGTCGCGCACACCGTCTGCGTGATCCCGAGGACGTCGAAGTAGGGCTGGTTGCGCGGGTCGTTGACGCGGGCGATCGCCTTCGGCACGCGGTAGCCCTCCTTGGCGATCTGGGAGATGACGATGTTGTCCTCGTCGTCACCGGTCACGGCGAGCACGATCTCCGGAGGGCGCGCGATGCCGGCCCGCTCGAGGATGTGGAGCTCCGTGGCGTCGCCCTGGAGGACGATCGGCCCCAGCTCGGCCTCGAGCTGCTCCCAGCGGTCGCGTCGCTGCTCGATCAGCGTCACCTCGTGCCCCATCTGCACGAGCGAGCGCGTGATGTTCGCGCCGACCAATCCGCCTCCCGCGACGATCGCGTACACAGCTCAACCAGTGCTTCCGACGGGCGCTGCGTCGCATGCGCGGACGATGTCGGCGAGCGTGGCGATCGACGTCTTCGTCGGGCACACGGTCCTGAGCCCGCGCTCGGCGTAGAAGTCCGCCCGGCGCGGGTCGAAGATGCGGGCGACGACGCAGCCGATTCCGTAGCGCCGCTGGAGCATCTGCCCAATGACGACGTTCGAGTTGTCCCCGTCCGTCGAGACGACGGCCGCGTCGGCCTTGGCGACACCCGCACGATCGAGCACGTCGAGGTCCATCCCGTGCCCGACGACGAAGCCGCCGCGCCAGTCGCCGAGGCGGGTGAGCGCCATCTCGTCGTCGTCCACGCAGGTGACGTCCCAGCCGTCGCCGGCGAGCTGCTTCGCGACCGAGGCGCCGACCCGGCCGCACCCGATGACCACTGCCTTCATCCCGTTGA
>DASUZN010000016.1:0-3045 GCA_036376855.1 Gaiella sp.
CGAGCTCTCTTCGGTGACGAACCTCGACGGCGTGTTGCAGCAGGTCGTCCGCGGGGCGGCGCACATCATGGGCTCGAGCCGCTGCTCGATCTGGCTTCCGACGCACGACGGCGGCCTCGTCTGCCGCGGTGCGGTCGGGGACGCGGCCTACACGGCGCTCGACGGTCGCGCGCTGCCCGCAGACCTCGTGGCGCGGTTCTCGCCGCGCGGTGCCCCGTTCGTGACGACGTCCGACGAAGCGGTGCTGATCGGGCGCGCTGCCGGAAACGAGGCGGCAGGGGCCCTGCATGCGATCACCTTCATCCCGCTCGACCAGGGACTCGCGGCGCTCGCGGTCGTGGCAGAGTCGCCGATCCGGTCGAGGGAGCTCGAGTTGCTCGCCGGGATCGCCAGCCAGGCGCGGCTTGCGATCACGAACGCCGGGAGCTTCGCGACCCTGGAGCGCACCTTCCTCTCGACCGTCGAGGCACTCGCGAACGCGCTCGAGGCGAAGGATTCCTACACGTCGTCACACGCGCGCTGGATCTGCGACATGTCGATCGAGGTGGGCCGCGAGCTCGGGCTCGACTCGGTGCAGCTGAAGCGTGTCGAGCTCGGGGCGCTGTTCCACGACATCGGCAAGATCGGGATCCCGGCGTCGATCCTGATGAAGCCCGGGCCGCTGACCGTCGAGGAGCGGTCGATGATCGAGCAGCACCCGGAGCTCGGGGAGCGGATCCTGGCGCCGATCGACCAGCTCGAGGCGGTGCGGCCAATCGTCCGCGCGTGCCACGAGCGCTACGACGGGCTCGGCTACCCGGACGGCCTCAAGGCCGACGAGATCCCGCTCGAGGCGCGGATCATCTTCGCCTGCGACGCGTTCCACGCGATGACGACCGACCGGCCCTACCGCGAGGCGCTCCCCGTCGAGGAGGCGTTCACGCGCCTCACGAGCGCCGCCGGCACGCAGTTCGACCCGGTCGTCGTCGAGGTCTGCCTGCGCGTGCTGAAACAGCCTCCGCCTGCAGCGGACTGAGCGGCGCTACCCGACGCGGCGCAGCACCCTGAGGGCACGCTCGCGGACCGGGACCGCGTCCCGGGCCCGGAGCGTCGTGCCGTTCGGCGCGAGGTCCGGCTCCGCGGTGCAGAGCTCGTGCGCCCAGCGGCGACCAAATCGCGCCGGTGGCAGGACGAACGTGACCGGTTCCCGCCATGCGTTGAAGAGGACGATGAACGACTCGTCCGCGATCGGCTCGCCCTCGTCGGTGTGCGTCGGGATCTCGGCGCCGTTCAGGAACGCCCCGAGCGCAAATGCGTCGCCGCGGGCCCAGTCGGCAAGCGTCATCCTCCGCCCGTCGGGGCGGAACCACCACACGTCGGGGGCGCCGGAGCCCTGCCGCTCCTCGCCTGTCAGGAACGCCGCGCGGCGGAACACGGGATGCTCGGCGCGGAGGCGGAGCAGCCGTCGTGTGAAGTCGCGGATCCCGTGGGCACGCCCGTCGACGTCCCAGTCGACCCACGACAGCTCGTTGTCCTGGCAGTACGCGTTGTTGTTGCCCCTCTGCGTCCGCCGGATCTCGTCGCCCGCGAGCAGCATCGGCGTTCCCTGGGAGAGCAGGAGGGTCGCGAGGAAGTTCCGCGTCTGCCGGTCGCGCAGCTCGTTGACCTCGGGATCGTCGGTCTCGCCCTCGAGGCCGCAGTTCCAGGAGCGGTTGTCGTCCGTGCCGTCGCGGTTGCCCTCGCCGTTCGCGTCGTTGTGCTTGCGGTCGTACGAGACGAGGTCGCGGAGCGTGAACCCGTCGTGGCAGGTGACGAAGTTGACCGACGCCGAGGGATGCCGGCCGTCCGACTGGTACAGGTCACTCGAACCCGTGAACCGGCGCGCGAACTCCGCGACAGCCGTGTGCCCGCGCCAGAAGTCGCGCATCGTGTCCCGGTACATCCCGTTCCACTCCGACCAGAGGATCGGGAAGTTTCCGACCTGATAGCCGCCTGGGCCGACGTCCCAGGGCTCGGCGATCAGCTTCACCTGGCTCAGCACCGGGTCCTGGTGGATGACGTCGAAGAACGCCGAGAGGCGGTCGACGTCGTACAGCTCCCGGGCGAGCGCCGAGGCGAGGTCGAAGCGGAAGCCGTCGACGTGGCACTCGGTCGCGAAGTAGCGCAGCGAGTCCATGATCAGCCGCAGCACCGAGGGATGCACCGGGTTGAGCGAGTTGCCGGTGCCCGTGAAGTCCATGTAGTGCCGCGGGTCGTCGGGCTGGAGCCGGTAGTAGGAGGCGTTGTCGACGCCCTTGAAGGAGAGCGTCGGGCCGAGATGGCTGCCCTCGGCGGTGTGGTTGTAGACCACGTCGAGGATCACCTCGATGCCCGCGCGGTGGAGCGCCTTGACCATGCCCTTGAACTCGCGCACCTGCGCGCCGCGGGCTCCCGTCGCGGCATAGCCCGCGTGGGGCGACAGGAACCCGATCGTCGAATAGCCCCAGTAGTTGGTCAGCCCGCGCTCGACGAGGAAGTCCTCGTCCGCGATGTGGTGGACCGGCAGGAGCTCGACCGCGGTGATCCCCAGATCGTGCAGGTGCCCGACCGCGGCGTCCGAGGCGAGCCCCGCGTAGGTGCCTCGCAGGTCGTCGCGCACGCCCGGCATCCGCTGGGTGAAACCCTTCACGTGCAGCTCGTAGATCACCGTCTCCGCCCACGGACGCCGCAGGGGCGCGTCTCCCTCCCAGTCGAACGAGTCGTCGGTCACGACGGAGCGCGGGATCGCGGGGGCGGAGTCCTCCTCGTCGAGGACGTCCTCTTCACCGGGCGCGTAGGCGAGCACCCTCGCCCGGTCGAACGCGATGGGACCCTCGATCGCCTTCGCGTACGGGTCGATCAGGAGCTTCGCTGGGTTGAAGCGATGACCCGCGGTCGGCTCCCACGGCCCGGCGACGCGGTAGCCGTAGCGCTGACCGGGACCGACGGAGGGGAGATAGACGTGCCAGTTGTGCGATGTCCGCTGGGCGACGTCGACGCGCTCCTCGCGACCGTCGTCGTCGAACAGGCAGAGCTCGACGCCGTCGG
>DASUZN010000017.1:0-9361 GCA_036376855.1 Gaiella sp.
GTGAGCGGCAAGCCGATGTTTCTGTACTGAGTTGTTCGCGAGCGGGAATCCACCGAGTGGATTCCCGCCGCTCGGATCCCCGCCTGCGGCGGGGCACGTCCCTGAAGGCGCCCGCTTCGCGGTCGCAGCTACCTGTGAGCGCCGTTGCGAGCTGCCGCGAGCGATACGCCCGTCGCGCAACTCTCTGGGAAACATGTCGCAGGCCTAGGATCCCCTCGTGCGCATCGGGCTTCTCACCGCGGGCGGGGACTGCCCCGGGTTGAACGCGGTGATACGGGGCGTCGTGGCGCGCGCCCGGCAGCACGGCGTGGACGTGGTCGGCATCCTCGACGGCTGGGACGGGCTGATGGAGGGGCGGTTCCGGCCACTCGACCGGGACGCGGTGCGCGGCATCCTGCAGCGCGGCGGCACGATCCTCGGTACGTCGCGGCGCGACCCCTACGTGCACGGCGAGGGCGCGGCATCGGTCAGGGGCGGCATCGAGGGCGAGGCGCTCGACGGGCTGATCGTGGTCGGCGGGGACGGCACGCTGCGAAGTGCGCTCGGGCTCTGGGAGGAGGGCGTCCCGTTGGTGGGCGTGCCGAAGACGATCGACAACGACATCCCAGGCACCGACATCACATTCGGCTTCGACACCGCGATGCAGATCGCGACGGAGGCGATCGACCGCATCACGACGACCGCCGAGTCGCACGACCGCGTGATGGTCGTCGAGGTCATGGGCCGCACCTGCGGCTGGATCGCCACGTACGCCGGCGTCGCGGCCGGTGCGGATGCGATTCTCGTGCCGGAGGAGCCCTACGACCTCCTGGAGGTCGCCGACCTGCTCCGCGCCCGCGTTGCCGGCGGCCGCCGCTACTCCGTGGTCGTCGTCGCCGAGGGCGTCGCGCCGCCGCCCGGCGCGCAGATCGCGGCGCCGCTCGACGCGTTCGGGTTCGAGCGACTCGGGGGCGTATCGGCCGTGATCGCGGCCGAGCTCGAGCGGGTGACGGGGTTCGAGGCCAGAGTCACCGTCCTCGGCCATGTCCAGCGCGGCGGCACACCCAGCGCGGCCGACCGCGTGCTCGGATCGCGCCTCGGCGTCGCAGCCGCCGACCTCGCCGTCTCCGGCGCGTTCGGCCGGATGGTCGCCCTTCGCGGGACGGAGATCGTCGACGTGTCGCTCGACGTCGTCCGCGCGGAGCCGCGCGCTGTGCCGCCGGCGATCCTCGACGTCGCCCGGGCGCTGTCGGCACCTTGAGCCTCCGGCTGCGGCTCAGCCGATGAGCAGTGCGTCGGTCGGCGCGTAGCCGTCCGTCAGGAGCGGCACGTCACTCGTCACGACGTCGCGCTCCCAGCGTCCGGTCGCAGCAGCCCGCAGGTCGGGCGCCATCGGCGCACGCGCCGCCCGTGTCTCCTCCCACGACTCGGCGAGGCGCGCCGGTGTGGGCGCCGCCCGCTCCGTGCCGACGAGGATGATGTTGCGGATGTCGCCCGCGTAGCGGTCGCCCGGTCCCTCGTAGACCGGATGGAGCTCGACCGTCGGGAAGACAGCCGCGTAGGTCTTCCAGAGCGCGCGCGTGATCTCGGAGCTGCCGCCCGTGAGCGCGCCGATGACATTCGTCGCCACGACGCCTCCAGGTGTGAGCCGGTCGCGCATCAGCTGTGCGAACTCGAGCGTCGTCATGTGGAAGGGCACGCCGTCCGAGTAGAACGCGTCGACCATGATCACGTCGAACCGCTCGTCCGTCCGCTGCAGGAAGCGCCTTCCGTCGTCGGTGACGACCGGGAGCCGCGCGTCGCGCGGGAGGTGGAACCAGCGGTACGCGACGTCGACGACGGCCGGGTCGAGCTCGACCGTCGTCACCGTGACGTCGCGGAAGTCGCGCCAGAGCCGTTTCTGCACGGCCGCGCCGCCGAGCCCGATGACGAGGATCTTCTTCGCGCTCGGGTTGTATGCGAGCCCGAGCTGGAGGTAGTCGCTGTACGAGAATCGTGTCGCAAACGGCCGCTTCAGGTACATCCCGCTCTGGAACGAGCTGTCGAAGCGGAGGTAGCGCGAGGTGCCGTCCTCGACGACGAGCAGACGGTGGTAGCGCGTGTCTCGGGCCTCGCGGACGGTGAAGCCCTCGCCACCGAGGCCGACCTCGGCGGGGTCGAGCTTCCGCGGCGTGCGTACGTCTCGTTCGCGGTAGAGCGGCGACCAGTTGCGCGCGGCCGAGCCCGCCAGCACCTTGCCGGTCGTGTCCGGCGCCAGCGCGCCGACAGCAATGACGGCGGCGCCCGCCGCGGCGACGAGTGCGGCGCCCGGGACCCAGAGCCGCTCGAGCAGCGCCACCGCCGCAGCCGCGACGAGTAGCACGAGCGCGCCGACCGCGAGCACCTGGTCGGTGCCGTACTCGGGCACGAGCCAGAACGAGGTGGCGAACGTCCCCACGATCGACCCGGCGGTCGAGATCGCGAACAGACGGCCCGCAGTGCGCCCGAGCCGCTCGATGTCGCGGGCGGCGAGCTTCACGGCGATCGGCGAGACGGACGCAAGCACGACGCTCATCGGGCCGAAGAGCGCGATCGCGGCGACGAGTGGATCGAGGCGAGGCCCGGGATCCCAGCTGACCACCTGGTCGAGCACCCACTGGTCGACCAGCGGGATCGCGAGCACGAGACCGGCGCCGAGCGCGATCGCGCCGACGAAGAGGTACGGCGTCGGCCAGCGGTCGGCGAGCGTCCCCCCGAGCCAGTAGCCGATCGCGAGGCCGGTGAGCACGACTCCGATCAGCGCACCCCACACGTAGAGCGAGCTGCCGAAGGTCGGCGCGAGCACGCGGCTCGCCGCGATCTCGACGCCGAGCAGCACCGCGCCGGAGAGAAACACCGCGGCTGCGAGCGCGAACCCGTCGACGCGTGTCCCCCGGCGATCCATCGCTCAAGGGTAGATGCGGTAGACCCGGAGCCACGGGCGCTGGCGTCGACCTGTGGCCGTGGGTGTCGCATACGCGGGCGACAGCCGCTCCAGCGAACGGTAGAAGCGCGCCTCGCGCGGGTAGTGAGAGGCCGCGGCGAGTACACGGTCCGTGACGCTTCCGCCGACGACGAGCCAACGGACCCCGTCCGCACGAAGCGCTGCGAGGCTCCGTCGCCTGTCGAACCCCCGGCCCGGCCCCGGGAGCGCCAGCCGTTCCAGGGCGTGTCCGGCCAGCGGGAGCGTCGACGTGTCGGCCGCAATCCGGTCGGTCTTGGGGACCGTGCGCTCGATCCAGGCGGCCGCGTCGAGGCGCGGGTCCCTCCCCGTCAGCGAGCGGGCATCCGCGACCGACCACCAGAGCGGCACGACCGCCGCGACGAGGGCCGCGATCGCCAGCGTGCGTCCGCGCCCTGCGAGCACCGCGAGGACGGGCACGAGCGGCAAGACGTAACGGTCAAAATGCGCGTGCGACGCGAGCAGCGACAGGCCGTACGCCGCGCCGAAGGAGAGCAGGATCAGGTCGGAGCGCTCGCGACGGAGAATCGCGATCACGATCCCGAGGGCGGCCACGAGCACGACCGGACCAAGCGTCTCCCAGAGGCGCAGGCCGAAGGCGAACGGGGTCGCCGGATCACCTTCGAAACCGAGCCAGCCATCCTGTGCGAGCTGCTGCACTCGGTGGAAGTCGTCCCAGGCGACTCCCGCGTGGAACACGACGAAGGGGCTCGTGAGCACGAATGCCGCGACGGCGAGCCCGACCGCGAGGCCGACGCGCCGCCACGCCCCGATCCCCGCCACGACGATCGGGACGATGAGGATCGCGCCGGGGTACTTCGCGGATGCGGCAAGCCCAGCGGCGAGGCCCGCCCACTCGAGGCGACCCGAGACGAGGAGCGCGAGCGTCACGGTGACGCCGAGTGCCAGAAACACATCGGTCACGGCCATGCGCGAGTAGGCCACGCCCGTCGTCGCGACGGCGACTCCGACCGCGCCCGTGAGCGAGGCGGCCGTGCCGTACGCGACCCGCCCGAGCCACCAGGCCGCGGCGACGCCGAGGATCCCGACCAGGACGGCCACGACCCTCGCCGCGCCGTACGACGGCTCGTCCAGCCCGACCTGGGTCGGCGCGAGCGCCAGGAAGATCAGGCTCGGATAGTCGTACCAGCCCGGATCGAGCCCGCCGCCGTGCACGAGCTCCCAGGCGCGCGGGACGATGTTCGTCTCGTCGGGGTTGAGCAGCGGAAGCGGAAGCCCCGATCCCGAGCCCACGATCCGGAGCGCGGCCGCGACCGCGAAGATCACGCCGAGCGCGGCGAGCTCGGCGGCCGACAGCGAGCGACGCAGGGCCGCCAGCTTGGCCCCTAGATGGTTGATCGGCAATTTGCGCGAACCGGATGGCGCCCCAGAGACGGCGCCGGATCACCCCGTCTGGGCACGGCCCGTACCGTTGGGACTAGTCGCACCCAGCCGGTGCGCCCGGCTTGGTCTGGGACGCCCCCGGACGCCACGCCGATTACCGATCAACCATCTAGACGTCCGGGACGCCGTCGCCGACGAGCGCTTCCACGTCCCCGGCGACGAGGACGGCGTCGATGCCCGCGCGCTCGAGCTCCTCGACGTCCTCGCGTGATGCGTCGACGAGCTCGGCGATCGCGAGCTTCCCGGCCGGCACGTCCGGAAGCAGCTCGAGCACCCGGTCGAGCGGCGACTGCTCCTCGTCCGCCGTGTCGGCGGTCAGAAGCACGATCTCGGGATCCACGTGCTCGAGCGCGTGGCCGAGCTCGTCGTCGTCTCTCACGCGGACGACGATCTCGAGGCCGAGCTCCTCGCAGCGCTCCGCCAGCGAATGGAGCGACTCCTCGTCAGCGGCCTGCAGCACGACCGCGTCGGCCGCAGCGGCGGCCTCGGGCTCCGGGCCGTAGGCGAGAAGGGGGAGCAGCGTCTGGGCCCGGACGTCCGCGTCGAACGTGCGGATGACGATGCCCTCGGCGCCGCCCTCCTCCGCGTGCCGTGCGCCGTCGGCATCCCGGACGTGGACGAGCACGGAGATGCCGTCGCCCTCTGCGATCGCCTGGCTCAGCCGCCGGTGGGTCACGGACGCGGATGCTATCCGGCGATCGCGTAGGCTCGCGCACCGTGAGCGACGTCGCACGCGTGTGCCTGCTCGGGGCGGAGTCCACCGGCAAGTCGACCCTCGCCCGCGCGCTCGCCGAGCGCTTCGAGACCGTATGGAACCCGGAGTACGGGCGGCCGTACACCCAGATCGGACGCCCGCAGGATGCACCCTGGACGAGCTGGGAGTTCACGCACATCGCGCGGATGCACTGCTGGTACGAGGACTTCCTCGCGACGCTCGCGCGCCACGTGCTGTTCTCCGACACGGACGCGTTCACGACGGCGGTGTTCCACGAGCTCTACCTCGGGGTCCCGGCGACCGGGTTCGACGATCTCATCCGCCGGCCCTACGACCTCCTCGTCGTCTGCGGGCTCGACGTCCCATGGCGTCACGACGGCGTCCGCGAGTTCGAGGAGCAGCGCCGCTGGATGCACGAGCGATATCTCGAGCATGCGCGCGCGAGCGCCATGCCGTGGCTTCTCGTGGAAGGGCCGCTCGAGCGGAGGATCGAGGACGCGGCGGGCACCGTCGAGGAGCTGCTCGCTGCGCGCGCCTCCGCCGGGTAGTTGCCGGCGGGGTCGACCGCCGTTACGAAGTTGACACGATGTTGGCGCTGTTTCGTCGCCAAATCGGACGACGGGAGCGATAGAATCTGCAGTGGGTGGTGGATTGGGGTGGCCCCAGAGAAGGGCAGCGTGCGAAACGACGCAGAAACGGCGCGGCGAGGGCACGTCTCAGCGCCCGATCGGATGCCAGACCGTCTTCAACTCCATGAAGGCACCGATCTCCCACGGGCTTCTGTCCTCACGCGCACGGACGACGCGCTTGACGTTCTCGGCGGCGAGGACCTCGAGCGCGGCGACATCTCCGTCGGCGCCGGTCACGTCGATCGCGTTGACGTCCATGTGCGCCGCGAGCACCGGCGCGAGCTCCTCGCGGAGGCCGGTGAGCACGTTGACGACGCCGTCCGGCACGTCTGACGTCGCCACCGCTTCGGCAAGCTCGATCGCAGCCAGCGGGTGGGCCTCGGACGCGACCACGACGACCGCGTTGCCGCCGACCAGCGCCGGAATCACCCGGGCGACGAGCCCGTCGAGCGCCGGCTCGTCGGGCGCGACGACGGCGACGACGCCCGTCGGCTCCGGCAGCGTGAAGTTGAAGAACGGACCCGCGACCGGGTTGGCGCCACCGAGCACCTGGGACAGCTTGTCGGCCCATCCCGCGTACCAGACCACCCGGTCGATCGCACGCGCGACCTCGCGCCGTCCGCTGCACACCGCTGCGAGCGCAGCTCTCCTGGTCTCCATCGTCTCGGCCAGCCGGTAGATGACCTGCCCGCGGTTGTACGCGGTCGCGGAGCTCCACGCCGCGACGCCCTTGCGCGCGGCGACGACCGCGTCGCGCGCGTCCTTGCGCGAGGCGCGCGCAACATTGTGGCCCTCGAGGTCGAGCGTTCGCCCGGACTCCGAGCGCGGGAACGCGCCGCCGATGAACAGCTTGTAGGTCTTGCGGACAGGCAGCCTGGCGCTCATTCGAACCTCATGTACGCCTCAAGCCCGTGGCGACCGCCCTCGCGCCCGAACCCGGACTCCTTATAGCCCCCGAACGGCGACGCCGGGTCGAACCGGTTGAATGTGTTGCCCCACACGACGCCCGCGCGCATGCGGTCGGCCATCCAGAGGATCCGCGACCCCTTCTCGGTCCATACCCCCGCAGAGAGCCCGTACATCGTGTTGTTCGCCTTCTCGACTGCCTCGTCGGGCGTGCGAAACGTGAGCACGCTCAGCACCGGGCCGAAAATCTCCTCGCGCGCGATCCGGTGGCTCTGGGCCACGCCGGTGACCACCGTCGGCGCGAACCACCATCCCTTCTCCGGCAAGCGACACGGCGGCTGGTAGATCTCCGCGCCCTCCTCCTTCCCAACCTCGACGAGCTCCGTGACCCTGTCGAGCTGCTCCTTGGAGTTGATCGCGCCGATGTCGGTGTTCTTGTCGAGCGGATCGCCGACGCGCAGGGTCGCCATCCGCCGCTTGAGCTTTCGCACCAGCTGGTCGTGGATCGACTCCTGCACGAGGAGCCGCGAACCCGCGCAGCAGACGTGGCCCTGATTGAAGTAGATGCCGTTCACGATCCCCTCCACGGCCTGGTCGAGCGCGCAGTCGTCGAAGACGACGTTCGCCGCCTTGCCACCGAGCTCGAGCGTGAGCGCGATATCGCGCCCCGCGAGCTCCCGCTGGATCGCCTTGCCGACCTCTGTGGAGCCGGTGAACGCAACCTTGTCGATCCCGTCGGCGCGGACGAGATGGGCTCCGGTCGATCCGTCTCCGGTGACGATGTTGACGACGCCCGGCGGCACCTGCGCCTGGCGGCAGACGTCGGCGAACAACAGCGCCGTGAGCGACGTCGTCTCGGCCGGCTTCAGCACGACCGCGTTCCCACACGCGAGCGCTGGCGCGATCTTCCACGCGAGCATCAGGAGCGGGAAGTTCCAGGGGACGATCTGTGCCGCGACGCCGAGTGGCCGCGGGCGCCGTCCGGGGAACGCGTACTCGAGCTTGTCCGCCCACCCCGCGTAGTAGAAGAAATGCGCGGCGGCGAGCGGGAGATCGACGTCGCGCGACTCCTTGATCGGCTTCCCGCCGTCGAGCGACTCGGCAACGGCGAGCTCTCGGGACCGCTCCTGCAGGATCCGCGCGATCCGGAACAGCACCTTCGCCCGCTCGGACGGCTTCCAGGTGCTCCACGTCTCGAAGCCCTCGCGCGCGGCGTCGACCGCGAGCCCGACGTCCTTCGGCCCGGCCTGCGCGATCTCGGCGAGCGGCTCCTCCGTCGCAGGCGACACCGTCGGGAACCAGGCGCGCGACCGGGGCGACACTTCCTCGCCCCCGATGAAGAGGCCGTACCGCTCCTCGAACGAGACGATGTCGCGCGACTCGGGCGCGGGCGCGTAGTCCCAGGCGCCCGCCGGGGCGAGGGTGCTGCGCTTCTTCTCGACGGCGCCCATCAGTCGAGCGTCATCTCGTCGGGCGAGCGGTAGATGCCGGTGCGCTGTTTGCGCAGCTGCAGCAGGACGTCGTTGAGGAGCGACGACGCGCCGAAGCGGAACAGGTCGGGCGTCATCCAGTCGGGACCGAGCGTCTCATGGAGCACGCAGAGGTACTGCACCGACTGCTTCGCTGTGCGGATCCCGCCGGCGGGCTTCATCCCGATCACGAGCCCCGTCTCGTCGTGCACGTCGCGGATCACCTCGAGCATGCAGAGCGTCACGGGCAGCGTCGCCGCCGGCGTCACCTTGCCGGTCGACGTCTTGATGAAGTCCGCGCCTCCGGCGATCGCGACGAGCGAGGCCTTCCGTACGGCGTCGTAGGAGCCGAGCTCCCCGGTCTCGAGGATCACCTTCAGGTGCGCGTCGCCGCACGCCTCCTTGACCGCGACGACCTCCTCGTAGACACGTCCGATCCGACCAGAGAGGAACGCGCCGCGGTCGATCACCATGTCGATCTCGTCGGCGCCGGCCTCGACGGCCGCCCGAACGTCCGCGAGCTTCACGTCGAGGGGCGCCTGGCCGGACGGGAACGCCGTCGCGACCGACGCCACCTTCACCGCGCTGCCCCGCAACGCGCGGCGCGCGGTGGCGACGAGGCTCGGATAGACGCAGACGGCGGCGACATGCGGCACCGAGGGCTCCACCGGATCGGGGACCATCGCCTTTGCGCACATCGCACGCACCTTGCCCGGCGTGTCGGCTCCCTCCAGCGTCGTCAAGTCCATCATCCGGATCGCGAGCTCGAGCGCGAAGATCTTCGAGTCACGCTTGATCGAGCGCTTCGCCAGCTCGGCTGCCCGTGCCTCGAGGGCGACTGCGTCCACCGACCCCACGCGAGGCAGACTCCCGCCGCCGGGAAGCTCGACCGAGCGCGGAAGCGCGAGTGCCTGGGCCATGCGTGCAGTCTAGAGTTCGCCTTCGTGCTGCTTCGCGCCGACACGAGGATCGAGCTGCTTCGCGGACTGCCGCTGTTCGAGCTGTGCTCCAAGCGCGACCTGCGCAGGATTGCGGCGATCGCCGTCGAGCGCGAACTCGACGCAGGCGCGGAGCTGATCCGCGAGGGCGAGCCCGCGGGCGAGTTCTACGTCGTGGTCGAGGGTGAGGTCGACGTCCGCCGCCGCGGTCGCCGCATCGCACACCTCGGCGAAGGAAGCTTCGTGGGCGAGATCGCGCTCCTCTCGCGGTCGCCCCGGACCGCGACGGTGGTCGCCTCGACCCCGCTGCGCGTACTCGCGATCTCGGGCCGGGACTTCGT
>DASUZN010000018.1:0-5171 GCA_036376855.1 Gaiella sp.
CGGCGGCGACGTCGTCGGGATGCTCTCGATCCGCGACCTCGTCCGCGTCTCGGTCGACGACGAGGCCCCGCGCGGCGTCTGAGCCGACGGTCCCGCCGTCGGAGTGGCGGGGCTGTCCGCACGTTCGATCGTCTCCGCGACGTCCGGCTACTCGCCCAGCGCGTCCCGGGGAAGCGGGTGGGCCTCGAAGAACGCGAGTGCCCGCGCGGTCGCGTCGAGCGTCGGCGATGCCGGCCACTCGTGGCCGCCGCCTTCGACCGCCTGCAGTACGACGTCTCCTCCGTCGTCGCATTCGTCGTACGCCGTGCGCTCGACCGTGTTCCCGACGGTGGTGACCTCGGGGGCGTCGAGACTGCATCCGTTGTGTCTCGCCCAGGACTCGACCCATGACGTGGCCGGTGTCCCGATCACCCTCTCGAACATGCGGCGCTGTGCCGAGCCACCGGGCGTCTCGGCGAACAGGCCGGTCGCGTCGATCCGGCCCACGTCGCTCCCGTCGAACGGGACGAGAGGGTCGGATGTGCCGTGCGTGACGATGATCGGCATCGCCCGCCCGCTGCAGTCGGGGAGCAGGTGGACGCCTGCAACCGGCGCGACGGCGGCGATCCGGTCGTCGAGCTCGCACGCAAGCGTCGACACGAACATGCCGCCGTTCGACATCCCCATCGCGTAGATCCGGGTTCGGTCGATGCACAGGTCGTTCTCGACATCGTCGAGGAGAGCTCCTGTGAACCCGACGTCGTCGGCGAGCAACGGCTCGTCGACGGTCTCGAGGTCGAAGTAGGCGGGGACGGATCCACCGAGGTTGCTGCCCTGTGGGAACACCGCCACGAAGCCGTCCGCCAGCGCGCGATCCTACAACCCTGTAACGGCCTGCTCGAGCGGCGAGCCGCCGAGACCGTGGTAGCCCAGGACCAGCGGCGTCGGCACACCGGGCCGCATCCGGGGGACGACGATGTCGTAGCTGCGACTCATGCCGTCGTATCGGAGCGTGACGGTGCCCGATCTCGTGGATGCCGGCCCGGAGCAGCCCGAGCTCAGGGCCGGTGCCCCATCCGCCGTCACCGGTTCGTCCGTCTGCCCGCCACATGCGCCCGTCACGACCGCCACGACGATGCACACACAGGCGCCTGCCACCCTTGCTGACGCTCTCGAGCCGAACGCTCGCACCATCACGTCGCCCACCTTCCCACACGCCCGTGATGTTGTGTGCGAACGACTCAGACAGCGGCGTAGACGAGCCACTCGTCGGGCACGCCTCTGAGCGTGTGCGCGCCGCGGTCCTCGAACGCGATCCCCGAGCCGGCGACGAGGTCCTTCACCGTGCTCGAGACGAGGACCTCGCCCGGGCCGGAGAGCGCCGCGATACGCGCCCCGATGTGCACCGCGATGCCCTCGATCCCGGAGGCAGCGAGCTCGATCTCGCCCGTGTGCAGCCCGACGCGCACCTCGATCCCGAGAGGGCGGACGGCGTCGCGGATCGCCGCGGCGCACCGGATGCCCCGTGCGGGGCCGTCGAACGTCGCGAGGAAGCTGTCCCCGACCACCCGCACTTCGTGGCCGCGATGGCGCTCGAGCTCGGCGCGGACGACGCGGTGGTGGTGGGCGAGGAGCTCCGCCCAGCGATGGTCGCCGAGGTCGGCGGCGCGCTCGGTCGACGCGACGATGTCCGTGAACAGAACGGTCGCCAGGACCCGGTCGGGCTCCCGCCGGCTGCGTGAACCGGTGAGGAACTCCTCGACCTCCTCGATGTACGGGTCGTAGTCGCCTGCGAAGGGGTAGTGGTCGCTGCCGGGCAACTCGACGAGCTTCGCGTCCGGGATGTGCGCCGCGAGATACCGCCCCGCCTCGACGGGGACGACACGGTCGTCGGTGCGGTGCAGGACGAGCGTCGGCACGCGGATCGCGGGGAGGACGTCCCGAATGTCGATCTCCATCGTGATCCTGAACCACGCGAGCGCCGAGGCGGGCGTCCCGGCGAAGCGGCACGCCTGCGCGTGCCAGTCGAGGAACCGCTCGTCGTCGGCGAGGCTCGGCGCGAGCATGCCGACGCCGAAGTCCCGGGTGCCCCACCGGTCGTCGTAGGCGGCGAGGATCCGCGACTGCCGCTCCTCGTCGAGCCCCCACGGGTAGTCGGGCGCGGCCGTGCGTCTGGGGTAGGAGGCGCCGAGCACGAGCGCCGACACGCGCTCCGGGAACGTCGCCGCGTAGAGCGCGCACATCGGCCCGCCCTCGGCGCCGCCGAAGAGCGCGGCGCGCTCCGAGCCTGCGGCGTCGAGCACGGCGGTGATGTCGTCGAGCAGCTCCTCGAACGAGCCGAGCGAGAGGATCCGGTCGGAGAGGCCGGTGCCGCGCCGGTCGAACGTGATCAGGCGCGAGAAGGACGCGAGTCGCTCGATCAGGTCGGCGTAGGAGGGCCACCACTGGTTCTGCTCGAGGTGCGAGAGGTAGCCGGGAGCCCAGACGAGATCGATCGGGCCGTCGCCGATCACCTGGTAGGCGATTCGGAGCTCGCCGCTCCGGGCATAGCGCGTCTCGCCGGGCATGGCCGGCAGTGTCTCATCCGGCCTAGACTCCGCGCATGCGAAGAGGCACGCAGAGCGCGAAGGTCGAGGCGTTGCGTCGCGCGCCGCTGTTCGAGGGGCTGTCGAAGCGGGAGCTCACGGAGCTCGCACGCGTGACGGACGAGCTCAGCGTCCCCGAGGGGACAGTGCTCTGCA
The DNA here is from genome assembly GCA_036376855.1 of Gaiella sp. GTDB lineage: Bacteria > Actinomycetota > Thermoleophilia > Gaiellales > Gaiellaceae > Gaiella. Next base: position 2,721 of record DASUZN010000018.1, read on the forward strand.
AGGAGGGCGGCACGGGCGGCGAGTTCTTCGTCCTCCTCGACGGCACTGCGGACGTGACCCGGAACGGCAAGCGGCTGGCCACGCGCTCGGGCGGGGAGTTCGTCGGTGAGATCGCCCTGCTCACGACGTCGCGCCGCACGGCGACGGTCACGGCGACTACCCCGCTCCGCTGCTTCGTGGTCACGGGCCGCGACTTCCGGCGCGTGCTCGACGAGAACCGCTCCGTCGAGCGGAAGGTGATGCAGACGCTCGCCGAGCGCGTGCTCACCGTCGCCGACGACCCCGCGCTCTGATCAGCGGCCGAACGCGGCCTGCTTGTCGTCCTCCGACAGCCGTCCGGCCGCATAGGTCGACGTGCTGCCGCCTTGCAGCTCGCGCGCGGAAGCGGCCAGTGCGCCGTAGGCGACGCCGGCGAGGAGGCTCCCGGTCGAGATGCGCCGGACGCCGAGCTCGGCGAGCTCGGGGAGCGGCGGCACGGCCGGGGTCGCGAGCACGTTGACGGGCACGCCGACCGCGTCGACCACCGCCGAGATCTGCTCCGGCGTCGAGAGCCAGGGCGCGTAGACGCAGTCGGCGCCGGCGTCGCGGTAGGCAACCAGGCGCGCGATCGTGTCGTCGAGGTCGTCGATGCCGTGGAGGTGGTTCTCCGCGCGGCCCGTCAGGACGAGCGGTGGGTCAAACGCGCGCGCGGCCGTCACCGCCTCGGCGACGCGCTCGGTCGCGAGGGAGACGTCTTCGATCCGGCCGGTCGCCGGGTTCCAGTCCTCGATCGAGCAGCCCGCGGCGCCCGCCTCGCCGAGCAGGCGGACGGTCTCGGCGACGCCGCCGGGGTCGTCCGGGTAGCAGCGCTCGCTGTCGACGTTGAGCGGCAGGTCGGTCGCCGGAGCGAGCTCGGCGACGTGGGCGACGAGCTCGTCGCGCGTGACCTGCGTGTCGAGCTTGCCGAGGACCCATGCGAAGCCGGCGCTCGTCGTCGCGAGCGCCTCGAACCCGAGCGCCGCGAGGATGCGCGCCGAGCCGACGTCCCACGGGTTCGGCATCACGAACAGCTGCTCGCGGGTGTGCAGCTCCTGGAAGCGGGCGCGGCGGGTCTCGGTTGGCATCGGGCTGTACGCCCCTACCGCTTCCAGGGCGGGACGGGTTCGGTGTCGACCTCGTAGCGCTCGATCGCCTGCGCGACGACCGACGGCTCGATCGTCCCCTCGTCCGCGAGCGCCTTCAGCGCGGCAACGGCCACGTGATAGCGGTCGACCTCGAAGAAGCTCCGCAGCTTGACGCGGTAATCGCTGCGGCCGAAGCCGTCGGCGCCGAGAACGACGTAGCGGCCCGGAACCCATGCCCGGATCTGATCGGCGTACGTGCGCATGTAGTCGGTGGCGGCCACCTTCGGGCCGTCGCGGTCTGCGAGGCACTCGGAGACCCACGAGCGGCGCTGCTCCTCGGTCGGGTGCAGCATGTTCCAGCGCTCCACCTCCATCCCGTCGCGGCGCAGCTCGGTGAAGCTCGGCGTGCTCCACACGTCGGAGGCGACGCCGAAGTCCGACGCGAGAAGCTCGGCGCCGGCCTCGACCTCGCGCAGGATCGCGCCGGAGCCGAGGAGCTGCACGCGCGGTCCCTCGCCGGCGCCCTCGCGCAGGAGGTGCATCCCCTTGAGGATCCCCTCCTCGGCTCCTTCGGGCAGCGGCGGGTGCGGGTAGTTCTCGTTCATCACCGTGAGGTAGTAGAAGACGTCCTCGTGCTCGGTCATCATCCGGCGGAGGCCGTCGCGAACGATCACCGCGACCTCGTAGGCGTAGGTCGGGTCGTAGGAGACGCAGTTCGGGATCACCGAGGCGAGCACGTGCGAGTGCCCGTCCTCGTGCTGGAGCCCCTCGCCGTTCAGCGTCGTCCGGCCGGCCGTGCCGCCGATCAGGAACCCGCGCGCCCGGCTGTCGCCGGCCGCCCAGGCGAGGTCGCCGACCCGCTGGAAGCCGAACATCGAGTAGAAGACGTAGAACGGGATCATCGCCGTGCCGTGGTTCGCGTACGACGTCGCCGCCGCGAGCCACGAGGAGAACGCGCCCGCCTCGTTGATGCCCTCCTGGAGGATCTGGCCGTGCTGGTCCTCGCGGTAGAACATGAAGTCGCCGGCGTCCTCGGGCTCGTAGAGCTGCCCGACCGACGAGTAGATCCCGAGCTGGCGGAACATGCCCTCCATCCCGAACGTCCGTGACTCGTCGGGGACGATCGGCACGATGCGCGGCCCGAGCACGTCGTCGCGGACGAGCGTGTTGAGGATGCTGACGAGCGCCATCGTCGTCGAGTTCCCGCGGTCGCCGCTTCCCTCGAGGACGTTGTCGAACGGCGGCGGGGTGGGCAGCGGCTCCGCCTCGGTGTGCCGCGCGGGAAGGCCTCCGCCGAGCTCCTTGCGCCGCTCGAGGAGATGCTGCAGCTCCGGGCTCGACTCCGGCG
>DASUZN010000019.1:0-3732 GCA_036376855.1 Gaiella sp.
TGCGCATGGTCGACGGCGTGCTCCTGCTCGTCGACGCGAGCGAAGGCCCCCTGCCGCAGACCCGGTTCGTCCTACGCAAGGCGCTCGAGGCGCGGCTGCCCGTCGTGCTCGTCGTCAACAAGGTCGACCGGCCCGACGCGCGCGTCGACGAGGTCGTGAACGAGGTCTACGAGCTCTTTCTCGACCTAGACGCCGACGAGAGCCAGATCGAGTTCCCGATCGTCTACTGCAACGCGCGTGCCGGAAGGGCCGGCTCGACGGTCGCAGGACTCGAGGACACGCTCGAGCCCCTGTTCGAGACGCTGCTGAAGTCGATCCCCGCCCCGTCCTACGAGGAAGGCCACCCGCTGCAGGCGCTCGTCGCGAACCTCGACGCATCACCCTACGTCGGGAGGCTCGCGATCTGTCGCGTCGCGAACGGCGTCGTCCGCAAGGGCCAGCAGATCGCGTGGTGCCGGGCCGACGGGACGGTCGAGCGCGCGAAGGTGACCGAGCTCTACGTGACCGAGGCGCTCGACCGGGTCGAGGCGGACGAGGCTGGGCCGGGCGAGATCGTCGCGGTCGCGGGGATCCCCGAGGTGACGATCGGCGAGACGCTCGCCGACCCCGACGACCCTCGCGCGCTCCCGGTCGTCGCGGTCGACGAGCCGAGCCTCTCGATGACGATCGGGATCAACTCGTCGCCGCTCGCCGGTACCGCGGGCTCGAAGCTGACCGCGCCGATGGTGAGGCAGCGGCTCGACCAGGAGCTCGTCGGCAACGTCTCGCTCCGCGTCGTCGCCACAGAGCGGCCGGACGCATGGGAGGTGCAGGGTCGTGGCGAGCTCCAGCTGGCCGTGCTCGTGGAGCTGATGCGGCGCGAGGGCTTCGAGCTCACGGTCGGCAAGCCCGAGGTCGTGACACGCGAGGTCGACGGGAAGGTGCACGAGCCCGTCGAGCGTGTCGCGATCGACGCGCCGGAGGACTACGTCGGCGTGCTGACGCAGCTGCTCGCCCTGCGCAAGGGGCGCATGGAGCAGATGGTCAACCACGGCACGGGCTGGGTGCGGCTGGAGTACCTGGTGCCGGCGCGCGGCCTGATCGGGTTCCGCACCGAGTTCCTCACCGAGACGCGCGGCACGGGGATCCTTCACCACGTCTTCGACCGCTACGAGCCGTGGCACGGCGAGCTGCGGACCCGGCCGAGCGGCAGCCTCGTCGCCGACCGGCGCGGCCCCACCACGACGTTCGCCCTGCTCAACCTGCAGGAGCGCGGCTCGCTCTTCGTCGGCCCGGGGGTCGAGGTCTACGAGGGGATGGTCGTGGGCGAGAACGCCCGCGCCGAGGACCTCGACGTGAACGCCACGAAGGAGAAGAAGCTGACGAACATCCGCTCCTCGACCGCCGAGGAGCTCGTCCGCCTCATCCCGCCTCGGCCGCTCTCGCTCGAGCAGGCGCTCGAGTTCATCCGCGACGACGAGTGCGTGGAGGTGACGCCTGCGTCGATCCGGCTGCGGAAGGTCGAGCTGTCGGCCTCGAAGCGCCAGCAGGCCGCGAGCAAGAGGGCGCGAGCCCGCGGTTGAGTCAGTCGGTGCCGCCCGCGTCCGCGAGGGTCGCGACCGCCCGGCAGATCTCGCCGCGCTGGCCGAGCGCGCGGACGGTGACGGTGTCCCGGCCGGGCCAGTCGGGGATCGCGATACGCATCGAGAGCGAGCGCGACCCCGCGCCGGTGCGCCGCGTGGCGCGCAGCACGACCCGGCGCTCGTGGACGATCGTCACGATCCACGCCGTCCCGCGACGGGTGCCGCGGAGGTCGACGTCGACCCGGATCAGATGGCCGTCGCGTTCGCGGACGCGGAGCCCCACGGTGCTTCCGGCCGTGCACGAGCGCGTGATGCGCACGTCACCGTTGTCGTCCGCGCGTGCGGGCGCAGGAGCGACGGCGGCCACGATGACGACGAGCGCGAGCGCTGCGAGCACGAGGAGATGCAGTGATCGCGCCACGGATCGATCGTGCCCTCGCCGCCGAATGGACGCAATCGGACTTCGGTCCTAGGACCCGGAGCCGAGTCCGTTCCGCTCCGCCCAGAGCGCGGCCTGCGTCCTGTCGGTGACGCCGATCGTGCGGAAGACGCTCGTCAGGTGCGTCTTGACGGTCTTCTCGCTGATCGAGAGCTCGCGCGCGATCAGCTTGTTCGGAAGTCCGCGCGCAACGAGACGCAGCACCTCCCGCTCGCGCTCGGAGAGACCGTCGAGCGGCGAGGTCGCACCGCGCGCGCTCAGGAGCGCGCGTCCTGCGCGTGGGTCGAGCGGAGCCTCGCCGCGCGCTGCGGCACGCACCGCCTTCGCGATCTCGTCCGGCTCGGCGTCCTTGAGGAGGTAGCCCACGGCACCGGCGTCGAGCGCCTGCAGGATCTGATCCCGGTCGGAGAACGACGTCAGCACGACGACGGCCACGTCCGGTTGGGTCGCCGCTATGGACCGGGTCGCGGCAATGCCGTCCAGCACCGGCATCTCGAGGTCCATGAGGACGACGTCGGGCTCGGAGTCGCGGCAGCGCTCGATCGCCTCCTGCCCGTTCGCCGCCGCACCGACGAGCTCGACGTCCTCGAACGTCGCGACGAGGCGCTCGAGACCGGAGCGGACGACGGCGTGGTCGTCCGCGATCAGCAGTCGGATCATGCGTGCGGCAGCTCCAGCGCGAAGGTCGTCCCCTCTCCGGGGGCCGAGCGTACATCGACCCGGCCGCCGGCACGCGTGGCGAGCTCCTCGAGGAGCGACAGGCCGACGTGGCCCTCCTCGCGCCGTCGCTCGCGCTCCGCGGGCGCGAAGCCGGCGCCGTCGTCGGTGACCTCCAGGCGAACTCCCGCACCTCCTCGCTCGACGCCCACCGCGACGCGGTGCGCCCCCGCATGGCGCTGGACGTTGCGTAGCGCCTCGGCGGCCGCGCGGTAGACGATTTGCTCGGAGTCGCCGTCGAGGCCGAGCTCGGGGCCGACGGCGAGCTCGGTCACCACGCCTCGCGCCTGCAGCGGCGCGAGGAGGTCGGCGAGCGCCGCTTCGAGCCCGCTTGCGCGGAGGTTGGGTGGGTGGATCTCGACGAGGAGGGACCGGAGCTGGCGCATCGAATCCCGGGTGCCCGCGGCGGCCTCCCGCAGGGTCGCCTGCGCGACTGGCGACGTCTCCGTCTGCGCGGCTGCGCTGAGCGAGTACGAGATCCCGGCGAGGTCCTGGACAGGCCCGTCGTGGAGCTCGGCCGCGATCCGGCGCCGCTCGTCCGCCGACGCTTCGACGGCGTGCACGAGCAACGCCTCCCGCTCCGCCTGCGTGCGGCGGAGCCGCCGGTCGAGGCGCCACGCGAGCGGTACCTGCACGAGCCAGAGGAGGGCGAGGCTTCCGAGCAGGAGCGCCGCGAACGGCATCCAGATGCGGCGGCCGGTCGACGCGACCGCGCTTCGGCGCTGGTAGGTCTCGAAGAGAAGCGGCGTGCCGTCCGGCGCGCGGATCGGCAGGTAGACCTCGTACAGGTCGCCCTGCCCGCGCTCGTAGCGGTTCTCAGGCCCAGCGAGGTCGCTCAGCGACGCTTTTGTCGCTCCCGTCCGGAGGACATCGAGCTTGTCCGCGTCGAGAGGGAAACGCGTGCCGATCAGCCGCGGCTCGTCCGAGTACACGATGCGTCCGTCGGGGGCCCAGAGCTTGACGCGCACGACCCGCTCGCCGAGCACGCGCTCCTGGACGATCCGGTCGACGGCG
>DASUZN010000020.1:0-8813 GCA_036376855.1 Gaiella sp.
GTAACCGCACCTGACACGCGCCCAGCGTCGTCGGTCTGGCGACGGTGTTCGGAGCGGGCGGCGGGACGTCGTCGTACCGTGAGATGGAGGAGACGGACGTGATCCTCCTCTGGGGCTCGAACGCCCGAGAGACGCACCCGATCATCTTCCACCACCTCCTGAGGGGGGTGCGGAACGGCGCGCGCCTCTTCGCGATCGACCCACGCCGCACCACGTCGGCGCGGTGGGCCGACCGGTGGCTCGGGCTCGACGTCGGCTCCGACATCGCCCTTTCGAACGCCATGGCGCGCGAGATCATCCATGCCGGCCTCGTCAACAGGGCCTTCGTCGAGCGGGCGACCGAGGGCTTCGACGCCTACGCGGCCTCCGTCGAGCCGTTCACGCTGGCCGAGGGCGAGCGGCTGACCGGGGTTCCGGCGGAGGTGATCGGCGAGACCGCGCACGCCTTCGCGCGCGCCGACCGGGCGATGATCTGCTGGACGCTCGGGATCACCGAGCACGCCAATGCGGTCGACAACGTGCTTGCGCTGATCAACCTCGCGCTCCTCACCGGGCACGTCGGCCGCTACGGCTCGGGCCTGAACCCGCTGCGCGGCCAGAACAACGTCCAGGGTGGCGGCGACATGGGCGCGATCCCGAACAAGCTGCCGGGCTTCCAGGACGTCGAGCGCGACGCGGAGGCGCGGGCGCGCTTCGAGGCTGCCTACGGAACTCCGATTGCGCCCAACTACGGCTGGCATCTGACGCAGATGTTCCACGCGATGGAGCGCGGCGAGCTCAAGACGCTCTACGTGATCGGCGAGAATCCGGCGCAGTCGGAGGCAGACGTCAACCGGACGCGGCGTCTGCTCGCCGAGCTCGACCTGCTCGTCGTGCAGGACATCGTGATGACGCGGACGGCCGAGATGGCCGACGTCGTGCTCCCGGGCACCGCGTCGTGGTGCGAGGCGGAGGGGACGGTGACAAACAGTGAGCGGCGCGTCCAGCGGGTGCGCAAGGCGCTCGACCCCCCGGGCGACGCGAAGGACGACTCCTGGATTCTGTGCGAGCTCGCGCGCCGGCTCGGCCACGACTGGGGTCATCCCACCGCCGAGGAGGCCTGGGACGAGCTGCGCTCGCTGTCGCCGATGCACGCGGGCATGCGCTACGACCGCCTCGACGCGAACCGAGGGCTCCGCTGGCCGTGCCCCGACGAGGAGCATCCGGGCGCGCTCTTCCTCCACGAGCGTCTGTGGGCCGAGCCGATCGAGGGGCCTCGCGCGCCGTTCAGCGTCGTCGAGGCGAAGCCGCCGTTCGAGGCGCTCGACGCCGACTACCCGATCCGCCTCACGACCGGCCGCCGGCTGGAGTCGTTCAACACCGGCGCACAGTCGGGCCGCTACCGCTCGCCGCTGCACCGCGGCGAGGCGCTCGAGCTCTCCCCCGAGGATGTCGAGCGGCTCGAGGTGAGCGAGGGCGAGGTCGTCCGCGTCTCCTCGCGGCGCGGCGCGGTCGAGGCTCCGGTACGGATCGACGACTCGCTCCGGGCCGGCCTCGCGTTCATGTCGTTCCACTTCCCGGACGAGGTGGACGTGAACCAGCTGACGATCGACGCGACCGACCCCAAGTCCGGCACCGCCGAGTTCAAGGCCGCCGCGATCCGCGTCGATCGGTTGGAGCCGGCCGAGCGGGAAGCCGGCGAGTCGGTCCGCGAGCCCGCCGAGGCGGGGGCGTAGTGGACCTCCGCTTCATCGCCGACGCGGAGCCGACGCCCTCGGAGGGCGCCGCCCTCGACGATGTCCTCGGGCAGCCCGGGTCGAGCTGGGAGGGCGGCGAGCGCCTGACCGGCGCCGACGGCAACACGGCGGCCGGAGGCCACGCCGCCCGTGCGCGGCGCCATCTCCTGCTCCCCGCCCTCTGGGCGCTGCAGGAGCGGATCGGCTGGATCAGCCCTGGCGGGCTCAACGAGATCTGCCGCCGGCTGACGGTCCCGCCCGCGGACGCCTATGGTGTCGCGAGCTTCTACGCGCTCTTCGCGCTCGAGCCGCGACCGCTGCGCGTCGTCCACGTCTGCGAGGACGTCGCCTGCCGCTGCCACGGCTCCCAGGAGCTGATCGCGCAGCTCGAGGAGCGCTTCGGGCCGGAGGGCGAGCTGTCGGACGACGGCTCGTCGACGTGGTACCGGAGCCCGTGCCTCGGCCGGTGCGACAGCGCCCCCGCCGCGATGGTCACGGTTGCCGGCGACGAGCCGCTCGAGCGCGCCCAGGCGCCCGTGACGGCCGCTGCCGTGCTCGACCTGCTCGCGGGTGGCGATCCCGCCCCGTCACCGTCCTCGACTCTTCCGCAGGCGGGCGACCCGGCGCTTCGGCTGCTGCGGCGCGTCGGGGTGGCCGACCCGTCGAGCATCGACGACTACCGCGCGCACGGGGGCTACGCCGCGCTCCGGCGTGCGGTCGCGCTCGGCCCTGAGGGCGTGTTGCGCGAGGTGAAGGACTCCAAGCTGGTCGGGCGCGGCGGCGCCGCGTTCCCGACCGGGGTCAAGTGGGAGGCGGTCGCGCGGCAGCCTGCCCGCCCGCACTACCTCGTCTGCAATGCCGACGAGTCGGAGCCGGGGACGTTCAAGGACCGCGAGCTGATGGAGGGCGATCCGTTCGCGGTGATCGAGGCGATGACGATCGCCGCGTACGCGACCGGGTGCGAGCGGGGCTATCTGTACCTCCGCGGCGAGTACCCCGAGGCGCAGCACCGGCTCGAGCACGCGCTCGCGGAGGCGCGCGCGCGCGGCTTCCTCGGCAAGGATGTGATGGGCGCGGGCTTCGCATTCGACGTCGAGATCCGTCGTGGCGCGGGCGCCTACATCTGCGGCGAGGAGACGGCGATCTTCGAGTCGATCGAGGGCAAGCGCGGCGAGCCACGGAACAAGCCGCCGTTCCCGGTCGAGGTGGGGCTCTTCGGGAAGCCCACCGTCGTCAACAACGTCGAGACACTCGTCAACGTGCTCGACGTCGTGCTCGGCTCCGGCCCGGCATTCGCGGAGGTCGGCACCGAGGGCTCGACCGGGACGAAGCTCCTCTGCGTCTCCGGCCACGTCGCGAGGCCAGGCACATACGAGGTGCCCTTCGGCGCCACGCTGCGCGAGGTGCTCGACCTCGCGGGCGGCGTCCCGGGTGGGCGGCCGCTGCAAGCGGTGCTGATGGGTGGTGCCGCCGGCGGCTTCCTCGGCCCCGACGACCTCGACGTGTCACTCACCTTCGAGGGCGCCCGCGCGGCGGGAACCACGCTCGGCTCGGGCGTCGTGCTCGTCCTCGACGACACGGTCGACCTGCCGCGACTCCTCCAGCGGATAGCCGCCTTCTTCCGGGACGAGTCGTGCGGCCAGTGCGTCCCGTGCCGTGTCGGCACGGTGCGCCAGGAGGAGGCGCTCGCGCGCCTCGTCGCCGGCGAGCCGCTCGATGGCCTCGAGACCGAGCTCGCGCTCATCGCCGAGGTCGGCCAGTGCATGCGCGACGCCTCGATCTGCGGGCTCGGCCAGACGGCGTCGAGCGCGGTCGAGTCCGCCATTCGTCGTCTCCACGTCTTCCAGGGAGGGGTCGCGTGACCGAGTTGCTAGCACCGAGCCGAATGGTCGAGCTCGAGGTCGACGGTCAGCCGGTCAGCGTCTTCGAGGGCGCGACGATCCTCGACGCATGCCGGAACCTGGAGGTCGACACGCCCACGCTCTGCTTCGACGAGCCGCTCCGGCCGGCCAACGTGTGCCGCGTCTGCGTCGTCGAGCTCGAGGGCTCGCGCGTCCTCGTCCCGTCGTGCTCACGCAAGGCGGAGGCGGGGATGAAGGTGCGCACGGACTCCGAGCGCGTGCGCGTGTCGCGGAAGCTCGTCATGGAGCTGCTCGCGTCGTCGGTCGACCTCTCGACGACACCTGCAGCCCCGGAGTACCTCGAGCGTTACGACGCGGCCCCGGGGCGTTTCGGCCCGCCGGCCCTCGCGGGAGACGACCGAGACCTCGCGAGAACGGGGCACCACGCGATCCCCGACGGGCGCACCGCCGCAACGGTGCACCAGCCGGTCAAGGTCGACAACGAGCTGTACGTCCGCGACTACGGGAAGTGCATCCTCTGCTACCGCTGCGTCGACGCCTGCGGAGAGCAGCACCAGAACACGTTCGCGATCCACGTCGCCGGGCGCGGCTTCGACGCGCGGATCTCGACCGAGCTCGCGACGCCGCTCCCGGAGTCGGCGTGCGTGTACTGCGGCAACTGCATCGCGGTGTGCCCGACCGGAGCGCTCATGTTCCGATCCGAGCACGAGCTCCGGGAGGCGGGCGACTGGCGGGAGAACGAGCAGACGGTGACGGAGACGACGTGCCCCTACTGCGGCGTCGGCTGCTCGCTCGAGCTCCACGTCCAGGACAACCGCATCGTCAAGGTGACGAGCTCCGCCGACCACGACGTCACGCTCGGCAACCTCTGTATCAAGGGCCGCTTCGGCTTCTCGCACGTGCAGGACTGAGGGCGAGGAAGACCGCCGGCCGGTCCCGCCGTGACCGCCAGCTAGGGGTGGAGCGCCTGCTCCGCGGCGCGCAGCAGGTTGTCGGCGCGGACGCGATACGCGTCGGCTCTTGCCGCGTCGCGCGTCGCCTCCGCGACTTCGCCGCTGTCGTTCTCGTCGAACTCGCGCTCGGCGGCGATGCTCTCCAGTTTCGCCGCGAATCCCCGAATCGCAAGTGCCCGCGCGCGTCGTGTCGATTCCGAGGTCGCGTGGTCGCGACGCAGCTTGGCGAGGAGTGCGGTGAGCCTCGCTTGGAGCACTTTGCGGTCGTGGACCGACTGGATGTCCGAGAGGCCGCGTGCGATGTCTCGCTCGACAGTCGCGTTGCCGGACACGCCTCCGCATCCCGCGACGAGTGCCAGGCAGACGCAGAGGGAGGTGACGGCTCCGATGGCGCACATTCGGCAACGAGACTACGGCCGACGATCGGGCGGCGACAAGCTCGCACGGTTCGCGCGAGTCAGTCGAGCTGTTGCGACAGCACCTCGCCGCTGCCCACGAGCACCGTCGACCCGTCGTCGCGCTCGAGCGTCAGCCGCCCGTCTGCCGCGATAGGCCCGGCGGTGCCGGCCTCGTAGCCGACCTCCACACGGCGGCCCCGCAGCACGTTGCGCGACTCCAGCTCGTCCAACAGCGGCGCGAGACCTGCCCGGCACCACGCGTCGTAGCGATGCTCGAGGATCTCGAGCAGCGCCGCGAGCAGGTCCGCCCGCTTTGGCGCCGTACCGGTGACGCCGAGCAGTGACCCCGCGGGCACCGGCGTCCCAACCGGAAGCTCGGCGTCGTCCTGCGCGACGTTGATGCCGATCCCGCAGACGACCACACCCTCCGACGCCTCGAGCAACACGCCGGCGACCTTCCGTCCCCCGAGGACGACGTCGTTCGGCCACTTGATCCCAGCCGCGTCGCGGCTCTCCTCGACGGCCTCGGCCACCGCGAGACCGGCGACGAGCGCGAGCTGCTCGGCCGGCGCACCCGCAGGCGGTCGCAGCAGCAGCGAGAGCAGCAGCGCCTTCCCCGCGACGTCCTCCCACGGCCGGCCCTCGCGGCCGCGCCCGGAGGTCTGATGCTCGGTCACCGCGACGGCGCCCTCGGGGAGGTCGCTGCCGCGGAGAAGGTCCTGCGTCGACGCGCAGCTCTCGCTCCAGAGGTAGGGACGGCCAAAACGCCCCCGGAGCAGCGGCTCCACCACGTTCGCAGTCAGGAGCTTGTGGTGATTCAACACACGCTCCTACTCGACCTCGGGCTGCCCGCGCCGACGTTTGACGTCCGCGCGGCGGCGCTTCTCGGCGAGCCGACGCTCGCGCGCGGCCTTCGTCGGGCGCGTCGCCACGCGGCGGCGCTCGACCCGCAGCGCCTCGGCGAGCTTCGCCACGAGCCGTTCTACGGCGAGCTCCCGGTTCCATGCCTGGCTCCTCTCGTCCTGCGCCACGGCACGGAGCACCGGCCCTGCGCGCGCGACGACGCGGCGCTTCTGCGCCGCCGACAGCGATCCCGAGGCTTCGACGTCGAAGACGGCCTCGACCCGGGTCTCGGCCTTGTTCGCGTGCTGACCTCCGGGGCCGGAGGAGCGCGAGACGCGGAGCTCGATCTCGTCGGGATGGAGCGAGACCGACCGCGTGACACGAATAGACTCCCGCCCCATGGCGTGCATTCTCCTCGACGTCGACGGGGTGTTGCACGTCTCCGGCGTCGCGATCCCGGGCGCGCCCGGCGCGGTCGCCGAGCTCCGCTCCGCCGGCCACGCGCTCCGCTTCGTGACGAACAACTCCACGCGTCCGCGGGCACAGCTCGCGCAGGAGCTCCGCGACGTCGGTTTCGAGGTCGAGGACGAGGAGATCCAGACGACCGCGCGGACGGCAGCGCGCGAGCTTGCCGGCAAGCGTGTCTTCGCCCTCGTGATGGCGGGAGTCGTCCCCGACCTCGAGGGGCTCGAGCTCGTCGGGGAGGGCGCCCACGCGGTCCTGATCGGGGGCTGCGACGAGACGCTCGAGCCGAACCAGGTCTTCAGCTACATGAACCTCGCCCGCGCCTTCGGCGAGATCCAGATGGGCGCCGACCTGTACTGCCTCCACAAGAACCGCTGGTGGCAGACGAGCCGCGGGCCACTCCTCGACGCTGGCGCGTTCGTGGCCGGGCTCGAGTATGCGACCGGGGTGGAGGCGACTGTCCTCGGCAAGCCGAGTCCTGCGTACTTCGCGTCGGCGCTCGACGCGCTCGGGGCGGCGCCCGAGCTGACCTGGCTCGTCGGTGACGACGCCGAGTCCGACATCCGCCCCGCGCAGCTCTTCGGCATGCGCACGGCGCTCGTCCGCACCGGGAAGTTCCGGCCGGACACCCTCGAGGGCCTCGACGTGACGCCGGACGTCGTGCTCAGCTCGATCTGCGACCTGCCGGACTGGCTCGAGCGGTCGGCATAGTGCCCATGGCGGTGCGGGTCGGCACGGATCTGATCGAGATCGAGCGGATTCGCCGCGCGCTCGAGCGGCCCGGCTTCCGCGACCGGTGCTTCACGCCCGACGAGCAGGACTACTGCGAGTCACGCCGCAACCCCGCCGAGTCGTATGCGGCGCGGTTCTGCGGCAAGGAGGCGGTCGGCAAGGCGCTGGGGTGCGGCGTCCTCTTCACGTGGAAGGAGATCGAGATCGTCGGGCCTCCGAAGCCGGGCGTGACGCTTGCCGGCAAGACGCTCGCCTTCGCGGAGCGGGTGGGGATGCGCGAGCTCGACGTCTCGCTGACCCACTCGCACACGATGGCCGCCGCGACGTGCGTCGCGGATCTTGCGACGCCGCTTGCACGGCGTCCCCGGCCACCTCGACCGTGATGCACGAGCCGCTCTACACCGCCGCCGAGATGCGGGCCGCAGAGGAGCGCTACCCCGGGTACCCGGGCTCGGCGGGCGAGCTGATGGAGCGTGCCGGGGCGGCGGTCGCGGCCGAGGTGCTCCGTGGGTTCCCCGAGGCGCGCCGCGTCGCGGCCGTGTGCGGCGGCGGGGCGAATGGGGGCGACGGCAGGATCGCGGCGCGAATCCTGCGCGAGGCGGGCCGAGACGTCGTCGAGACCGACGACCCCGCCGGCGCGCACGTCGACCTCGTGCTGGATGCGCTCTTCGGTACCGGGTTCCACGGTGCGCCCCGGCCCGAGGCAGCGGCGGTGATCGAGCGGATCAATGCGTGCGGCGCTCCGGTCGTCGCCGTCGACCTTCCGTCCGGCGTCGACGCGTCGACCGGCGAGACGGCAGGCGTCGCGGTCGACGCCGACCTGACCGTGACCTTCCACGGGCGCAAGGTGGGCCTCGTCGTTTCGCCCGGGCGATTTCTGGCGGGTCGGGTCGTGGTCGTGGACATCGGGCTCGGGGCGGCGCCGACCGCGATCGTGCGTGGGGCTCCCGCGCTCCTCGACCGCGTGCCACGTCGTGGCGCACGCGACACGAAGTTCTCGTCCGGCTCGCTCCTCGTCGTCGGCGGCGCGCCCGGGACGACCAGCGCGGCCGTGCTGAGCGCGACCGCCGCGCTGCGCGCAGACGCCGGCTACGTCACGCTGGCGGTCCCCGCCGAGGCGCTCCCGGTCGCGGAAGCGCTTGCGCTCGAGCCGGTCAAGCGCGGGTTCGAGTGGGCGAATGCCGCCGCGGCGCTCGAGCCGGACCTCGCGCGCGCGTCCGCGCTCGCGGTCGGCCCGGGTCTCGGTCGGTCGGACGAGGCGCGCGCGCTCGTCCGGGCGCTCCTCGAGGGATCGTCGCTGCCGGCGGTCGTCGACGCGGACGGGCTCTTCGGCCTCGAGCCGGTGCGGCGCGACGCGCCGACCGTCCTGACGCCGCACGCGGGTGAGCTGGCGCGGCTGCTCGACGTCGAGTCCGCGTGGGTCTCGGCGCATCGGCTCGAAGCGGCTGCACGGGCAGCAGAGCGTTTCGCCGCCGTCGTTCTCCTCAAGGGGGCGGACACGATCGTGCGCGCGCCCGACGGCCGCACCGTCGTGTGCGACACGGGCCCACCCTCGCTCGCCACCGCCGGGACGGGTGACGTGCTGACCGGCGTCGTCGGTGCATTCCTGGCGAAGGGCCTCGACCCGGTCGACGCCGCTGCGGCAGCGGCCCTCGCACACGGCCTCGCCGCCCGATCCGTGCCGCACCAGGCGGGTCTCGTCGCCTCGGACGTGGCCGCTGCACTTCCGTCCGTCCTCTCCTGACCGAACGTCCAGAGATGCGGCCTCCCCGGCGCGAGTTACCCCGTTCGGGGGAGAGCTGGACTGTTGGCAGCGCCGAGACCAAGGGCCTTGTCTCCCATTCG
>DASUZN010000021.1:0-4060 GCA_036376855.1 Gaiella sp.
GGCTCGGAGTTCACGGGCCGTGTCGTGGGCGACGCCGCCGTAGCGGGCCTCCCGACCGTGGTCACCGAGGTCGAGGGCTCTTCCTTCCGGACGGGCCGCGCCGAGTTCGAGCTGGACCCGGCCGACCCGCTCGGCGAGGGCTTCCTCCTCAGGTAGCTCAGTAGAGGTCGAACTCGCCCGCGAGGACCTGCTCGAAGTTGCCCGTCCGGTAGCCGCGTACCGAGTCGCGGACGAGAGGTGACGGCCCCGACCGGTAGCGTCGCACGACGACGTTCGCGGTCGGCGCGGAGTCGAGTGCGAGCCGCGCGGCGTCGGCGAGACCGGATGCGTCCGGCGCCGGGCGCGTGTCGCGTGCGGCAACGGTCACGCGCGCCGTCTCACGGTCGCCCGAGTGCCCGTCGTCCGCCGCGGCGTGCTCGAGCACGTGCAGCCCGGCCTCATGGTGGAGGATCTGCCAGGAGCCGAGCCCCGAGACGGCAAGCACGTGGCGGCCGGGCGCGGCGTCCAGGCGCTCGGCCTGCATTCCCCGTGCAGCGGCCCACGCCTCGTACATCGCCGCGATCCGGTTTGCGAACGACGTGTCCGGCTCCTGGGAGCGGACCTCGACGAACAGCTCGTACGGATCGCCGGCGGCGAGCCCGTCGAGCGCACAGTCGAGCACGTGCAGGCGTCCCGCGAGCATGCCGACGAGCTCGGTGCCCGCGCGGCCCTCCGTGTGAAGGCTCCGCTCGAGCCGGGCCGCGAGCCCGTTCGCCGTCTTGGTCGCAGCCTCCAGCCGGTCGAGGTACTCGGCTTTGGCGAGGACGTCGAACCTGCCGTCCGTCTCCCAGAACGTCGGCTCGCCGAGGGCCGCGAGCGCGCCGGCCTTCTGCGGGGCGAGCGCGTCGACGGCCCCCGAGACGCGACGAGCCTCCGAGAGCACGTACTGCAGCGATCGCTCGTCGCCCCGCCCGCTCCGTGCCAGGGCCGGGAGGCCGAGCGGGCTCGTCGGCTCGTGCGGGCTGACGGCGGCGCCATCGGCGTCGGGGTCGACGAACGCCACCTCGATCCGCGCCCCTCCCGGCGCGCTCACGAAGAGGAACTGGTCCCCGGCGGGAACGGTTTGCTCGACGATGGCCGCCGCGACGGGTGCAAGCACGTGCTGCTCGATCGCCCGCCGGAGCGGGCGTGCACCAAGCGTCGGGCTGAAGCCCTTCTCGATGAGGAAGGCGTACGCCGACTCGTCGACCTCCACTGCCCACGGCCGCTCCCGAAGGCCGCGCCGCGCGAGCGCCTCGGCGAGCTCCTTGTCGAGGAGGGAGCGCATCGACGCGCGCTCGAAGGGCCGGAACATCACGACACGGTCGATCCGGTTGAGGAACTCCGGCCGGAACGTCGTAGAGAGCGCGCGCTCGGCAAGCGTCTCGCTGAAGCCTGCCTCGCTCTGCTCGAAGCCGAGGCCGCGCCCCGCCGCGATAGCCGAGCCGACGTTCGATGTCAGCACGATCACGCAGCGGCGGAAGTCCACCAGCCGGCCATGCGCGTCGGTCAGCCTTCCGTCGTCGAACACCTGCAAGAAGATGTCCCACACCGGCTCCGCGGCCTTCTCGAACTCGTCGAGGAGGACGACGCTGAACGGATCGCGCCGTACGGCGGAGATCAGCGCCGCGCCTCGCCGCTCGTGCGTCGACTCCGTGAGGAGCCGCTCGAGCGACTCCGAAGTCTGGAACTCGCTCATGTCGAGCCGTACGAGCCGGTCGGGCGACCCGAAGAGGAACTCGGCCAGCGTCTTCGCGATCTCCGTCTTGCCCGTCCCGGTCGGGCCGAGGAAGAGGAAGACGCCGAGCGGCCGGGTCGGGTCGGTGAGACCGGCTTTGATCATCGCGATCCGCTCGACGACGCAGGTCACGGCGTCGGGCTGCTGCAGGATCCGACGCTCGAAGTACGCCCGAACGTCCTCGAGCCGAAGTGGCGCCGAGGCGTCGAGGAGTGCGAGCGGGAGCCCCGAGCCGGCCGCGAGGGTCGCTAGCACGTCGGCGTCGCCGAAGCGGTCCCGGCCCTCCTGGTGCGCGCCGGCGGCCGTGGCGCCGACGAGCCGGAGCAGGCCGCCGGGCGGCGCGACGCCGGGCAGGAACTGTTGGGCGAGGTCGTACGACCGGGTAAGGGTCCGGTCGTCCGCCGCGACGTCGAGGCCGTCGTGCTCGAGCGCATGCCGTGCAACCGCGATCGAATCCTCCTGATCGAGGGTTCGCACCCGGATCACGTCGAAGGCCGAGATCACGCGGGGCCGGGCGGCGCGGAGCACGTCGAGCGCCGTCGGCGTGACCTCGGCGACCAGTGTGATCGTGCCCGATTCGACGTGCGGGAGAAGCGCGTCGAGGAGTCCGTGCGGGTTGCGGTGGTGCTGGCCGGCGAAGAGCGCCTCCTGCAGCTCCGGCAGCGACCAGATCGCGTTCCGGCCGCGCATCCCGTCTGCGAGCCGCTTCACGCGCGAGTCCAGCTCGCCGACGAAGACCTGGCCGGCCAGGATCTGCGACGCGGTCGCCTCGAACACGGTCGCGTCGTCGACCCGGTCGAGCGCCGCGCGGGCGAGCGCCGTCTTCCCGGCGCCGTGCTCGCCGACGAGCAGCACCGAGCGGCGTGGCGTGGCGGTGAGGGACGCCACGATCAGGTCGACGAGCTCCCCCCGCCTTCCGGTGAGGAGAGTGGGGGGCCGGTCGAACGGCCGCTGCCAGATGCGCCCGATCGAGCCGAAGAGCTCGAGCGCGCGCCACTCGTCGAAGGCCGCGCGCACCTCGGCCCCCATCTCCGCGCCGAATCGGTCGAGGTACGTTGCGACGTCGTCCGCCTGGCCCGGCGCGACGTTGCCCTCGAAGGTCTCAGCGGTGACGGTCTCGCCGCCGTCGAGCCGGCTCTTGACGAAGGCGACGACGTACTCCGCGTTGATTCCCTCGTACCGCCCGAGCACGCGACCGATCACCGGGCTCGAGGCATGACGCGCGATCGCACGGAGCAGGAGCGCGTCTTCGGAGTTGGAGGGACGCGGCAGGGCGCGGATCGCGGCGTCGATCCAGTCGGCCGGCACGTCCTCCCGTCGCTCGAGCGCGGCCAGGGCCATCGACGCGACCCGACCGTCCGGGTGCCACGAAAGACCGATCACGTCCGAGACCGGCGTGTCGTCGTCCGCGAGCGCAGCGACCGCCTGGTCGAAGAGCGGCTCGTGCACGAAGGCCTCCGGGGTCACTGTGAACCACAGACCCTCGAGGGCCTCTGCGTTCGCGTGGGCGAGGGCGACAGCATCGTCGTCGTCCTCGCCCACGAAGTCGACGTCTGGCGCCTCGTCGGGCGTGCGGCGGACGAGCCGCCGAAGCCCTGCCATCCCAGTCTCCTGGACGAGTCCGAGCACCAGCAGGAGCCCGAGGAGGGCGAGCACGCCGACGATGACCGACGCGATCGCGGTTGCTGCGTCCATGCGGCGTACCGTGGCGCCCCCGCCGGGCGCCGTCAAGCCGCTGGCTCAGGCGCCCACCGCCGGCTCAGCCAGACGAAGCGCGTCGCGCTGACCGAACGTCCTCCGGCTCCGATCAGGGAATATCCATGCGAACGAGCTTGCGCACCGCCAGCGCGGTGAACCCCGCGACGACGATCGCTGCCGCCACGATCGCAGTACCCGCGGAGAGGGGGTTCTCGATCGTCGCGAGCCGAGCGGAGTCCAGCCCGTGGATCACCGCGAGCGTGTAGCGGCGGACCGACAGGAACCGGATGCCGTCGAGATAGGCCGCGAGCGTCGCCTCCCACACGAACACGTAGACGAGCCCGATCAGGAGCGCATGCCTCGTCGCGAGGCCGGCCCAGGTGAAGAGCGCGCCGTAGGCGGCCGCGCCGACGAGCAGGCCCGCCCCGGTCGCGAGCGCTCCTCGCAGCGCGTCGCCTCCGCCGACGACCGCGACCGCGAGGAAGCCGCTCACCGCGACGGGAATGCCACCGACCAGGAATGCGGCGGCGAGCTTCGGCAGGACGATCCGCCAGCGCGCGATCGGCTTGAGCGTCAGGTAGCCGAGCGTCCGGTCGACGAGCTCGT
>DASUZN010000022.1:0-18264 GCA_036376855.1 Gaiella sp.
TGCCTCGCCACGGCGGATGCTGCCGGCGGCCGGGCCGAGCACGCGCTGCCCGCGGCGGTCGCGCTCGAGCTCGTCCACACGTTCTCGCTCGTGCACGACGACCTGCCGGCGATGGACGACGACGACGAGCGCCGAGGCCGCCCGAGCGCGCACGTCGCCCACGGGGAGGGCGTCGCGTTGCTGGCCGGCGACGCGCTGCTCGCAGAGGGTCTGCGGCTCGCGCTCTCGTACGACCGTCCCGAGCTCGCGCGCGAGCTCGCAGAGGCGACGCTCGGGATGATCGGCGGCCAGTACCTCGACGTCACGGCCTCGCCCGTCGAGCTCGCGGAGCTGCACCGGCTCAAGACGGGAAGGCTGTTCGCCGCCGCGGTGGGGCTCGGGCTCTGGGCGGCAACGGTGCCGGCCGGTGCGCAGCAGCCGTGGCGCGCCTTCGGCGAGGAGCTCGGCGTCCTCTTCCAAGCGGTCGACGACGCGATCGACGGCGACGGCTACGCGGCGAAGCTCGGCGAGGATGGCGCCCGCGACGTCGCCGCGGCCGCCGCGCACAGGGCACACGAGCGCCTGGACGCGATCGACGCCGACACGTCGGTGCTGGCCGAGCTCGTCGACGGGCTGGCGGTGCGGACGGCGTAGCGATGAAGAAGAGGCTTGACGTCGTGCTCGTGGAGCGCGGGCTCGCCGAGAGCCGCGAGCAGGCAAAGGCGCTGGTGATGGCGGGCCTCGTCCCCGGGTACGACAAGCCGGGGCAGCCGGTCGGCGACGACGCGCCGTTGACCGTCGAGCGTCCGCCGCGGTTCGTGTCGCGCGGCGGGGAGAAGCTCGCGCACGCGCTCGACGCGCTCGGTGTCGACCCGGCGCGGAAGGACTGTCTCGATCTCGGCGCGTCGACGGGAGGGTTCACCGACTGTCTCCTACAGCGCGGAGCGGCTCGCGTGATCGCGCTCGACGTCGGCTACGGGCAGCTCCATCCGAGGCTGCGCGACGACGACCGGGTCACCGTCCTCGAGCGTGTCAACGCGCGACACCTCGATGCGTTGCCTTTTCCGCCCGAGTTGATCACGTGCGACGTCTCGTTCATCTCCGCGACGCGCGTGCTCCCGCCTGCGATCGCGCTCGCGGTGCCCGCCTGGGAGGCGCTCGTCCTCGTCAAACCGCAGTTCGAGGCGGGTCGCTCCGATGTGCCGAAGGGTGTCGTGCGCGACCCAGAGGTGCACCGCCGCGTCCTGCGCGAGTTCTGCGCCGCGGCGGCTTCGTGGGGTCCGCGTGTCGCCGGCACCGTAGACTCGGGCCACCCGGGGCCGAAGGGGAACCGGGAGTTCGTCGTCCACCTGATCGCGAGCGAGAAGCCCTCCGACCCCGATGAGCTCGAGCGCCGGATCGACGCCGCCGTCGGGTAACGGCGCGAAGCCCGTTGCACGCGCGGCGCTCGTCACGCACGGGCGGCCGGAGCAGATCGGGGACGGCATCGCGCGACTCGTCGAGGTCGCAGGCGCCGCAGGCGTGGAGCTGATCGTCGCTCCGGACGAGGCGGCCAGGCACGGGCTCGAAGCGACCGGCGATCCCCGCTCTGCGGACCTCGTCGTCGTTCTCGGCGGCGACGGCACGATGCTCCGCGCGCTCCGCACCTACCTCGGGTCGGGCGTCCCGGTGATCGGCGTCAACTTCGGCCGTGTCGGGTTCTTGAGCTCGATGCAGCCGGACGAGCTCGAGGTCGGCCTCACGCGCGCGTTCCGCGGCGAGCTGGAGGTGGTCGAGCTGCCGACGCTCGAGGTCGAGAACGGCGAGGCCGGGCACATGGCCGTCAACGACGTCGTTGTCACCTCGGCGGTGCTCGGCCGTATGGTCGAGCTCGAATGGGCGGTCGGCGGCGAGGATCTCGGCAGCCTCCCCTGCGATGGGATCATCTGCTCGACGCCGTCCGGCTCGACCGCGTACAACCTCTCGAACGGCGGCCCGGTTCTGATGTGGGGGATCGACGCGATGGCGACGACGTTCGTCGCGCCGCACTCGCTCCACGCGCGACCGCTCGTCGTTCCGCGCGGCAAGGACGTCGTGGTCTGGAATCGTACGGCCGAGGTGCCGGTGGCGGTGCTGGTGGACGGGCACCGGGTCGGCGAGGCCGGACCGGGCGGCAGGGTCACCGTGCGCCTCGGCGCCGCCCGTACGCTCCTCGCGAGCTTGCCCGACGCGACCTTCGTGAGCCGCTACCGCGAGAGCTTCTCGACGTAGGTTGCCGTTTCCGCCACCCGCGTCGCCGGGTGCCCGGAACTACGATCTTCACGTGCTGCGCCGGCTGCGGATCGAGAATCTCGTCCTCATCCGCGAGGCCGAGCTCGAGCTGGCGTCCGGGCTCGTCGCGCTCACGGGCGAGACAGGCGCCGGGAAGACGATCTTCACCCAGGCGATCGGCCTGCTGCTCGGGGCGAAAGGCGATGCAGGGCTCGTCGGCGCCGCCGGCTCCGAGGCGTACGTGGAGGCGGAGCTCGACCTCCCGGAAGGCTTCTTCGACGAGGACGGCCTCGAGGCCCTTCGCGACCTGCGGCCCGACGACGAGCCGGGCCTCGTCGTCGCCCGACGGGTGGGAGCCGACGGACGCTCGCGGGCCTATGCGTGGGGGCGCACCGTGGCGCGCGACGACCTCGTCGCTGCGACCGACCGTCTGCTCGCTCTCTCGGGTCAGTTCGCGCAGCGGCGGCTCGCGCGGCCGGCGCACCAGCTCGACCTGCTCGACGCGTTCGCCGGGCCGGAGCAGCGGGCGCGACGGGCAGACGCCCGCGACGCGTGGCGCTCACTTGCTACGGCGAGACGGCGCGTCGAGGAGCTCGAGCACGGCGCCGACGCCGAACGGGCGCGGCTGGACGAGCTCGCCGTGCTGGTCGAGGACACCGACGGGCTCGAGCGCGGGGAGGAGGAGGCGCTTCGTGCCGAGCGCGAGCGCTTCCGCCACGTCGCGGAGCTCGGCGACGGCGCACATGCGGCCGCCACGGCGATCGAGCCGGACGACGGGGACGGCGCGCGGGCGCTCGCCGCGGCTGCCGAGCATGCTCTGGCACCGCTCGAACGGCTGGCGCCGGAGCTTCAGGCGGCCGCCGCCGAGCTCCGCGAGCTGGTGGTCCGCCTCGGCGAAGTCGGGAGCGACGTCCGCCGGTTCGCGGAGACGCTCGACGCGGACCCGGCCCGCGCCGCGACCGTGGAGGGACAGCTCGACCGCATCGCCGACGCGAGGCGGCGTCACCGGGCAGCGAGCCTGGACGAGCTGCTCGAGCGCCGCTCGCTCGCCCTGGAGGAGCTCGAACGTGCGGGCGCCGACGGCGACCCGCTCGAGCGCGCGCTCGCAGAACGCGACGCCGCGCAGAGCGCGTTCGACGACGCCTGCGCTGCGCTGGCGGACGCCCGGCGCGTCGCGGCAGGCCCGTTTGCCGAGGCGGTTGCGCGCGAGCTCGCCGACCTCGGGATGGGCGACGGCGAGTTCCACGTCGAGCTGCGCGCCCGCGAGCCCGGGCCGACCGGGGCCGACGAGGCGGTGTTCCTCGTCCGCCCGAACGCGGGGTTGCCGCTCGCGCCGGTCGCCGAGACCGCCTCGGGCGGTGAGCTCTCGCGCGTCGCGCTCGCGATCACCGCGGTCGCGGGAGGCGAGACGGTCGTCCTCGACGAGATCGACGCAGGCGTCGGAGGCGTCACCGCGCATCGCGTCGCCGACGTCCTGCGGCGCCTCGGCGAGCGGGCGCAGGTACTGACGATCACGCACCTGCCGCAGATCGCGAGCGTCGCCGACCAGCATCTCCGCGTCGAGAAGGTCGACGGCGACCCGACCCACACGCGCATCGTCGCCCTGGACGACGCGCAGCGCCGCGACGAGCTGGAGCGGATGCTCGGCGGCGAGGAGTTCGTGAGTGCGGTCACGTCGGACGGCGGGAGATGACCTCGGAGATCACCGGCCGGGCGAGGCTCGGGCGTCGGACGAAGGATCTCGTCAAGCGCCTCGGCCCGCAGGACGTTGCGATCGTCGATCACGCCGACATCGACCGCGTGTCCGCGGAGGAGCTCGCCGAGACCGGTGTCCGCGCGGTCGTCAACGTCTCGCGGTCGTCGACCGGCCGCTTCCCGAACCCCGGCCCGCTCGAGCTCGTCCGCGCCGGTGTCCGGCTCGTCGACGCTCCCGGCGCGCCGCTCTTCGACGAGCTCACCGACGGCGAGGTCGTGCGGCTCGACGGCGGCAGCGTCTGGCGGAACGGGACGCTCGTCGCCGAGGGCACAGTGCTAGACGCGGCGGCGCTCGAGGAGGCGCTCGTCGACCAGCAAGGTCGGGTCTCCCACGCGCTCGAGGCGTTCGCCGAGAACACGCTGCGGCACCTCCAGGAGGAGGCAGGATCGCTCACCGCCGGCATCGAGCTCCCCACGCTGCGCACCCGGTTCCGCGACCGGCACGTGCTCGTCGTCGCGCGCGGCCCGGGCTACAAGTCCGACCTCCGAATGGTGCGCCCGTACGTCCGCGACTTCCGGCCCGTGCTCGTCGCCGTCGACGGCGGCGCGGACGCGCTGCGCGAGGTCGGTCTCGCGGCTGACGTGGTCGTCGGCGACTTCGACTCCGTCTCGGACGCCTCGTTGCGGGCGGGAGCGGAGCTCGTCGTCCACGCGTATCCGAGCGGCGGTGCACCGGGCGCCGACCGGCTGCGACGCCTTGGCCTGCCGTACCACGTCGTTTCGGCGCCGGGGATCAGCGAGGACCTTGCGCTGCAACTCGCCTACGAGAAGGGTGCGACGCTGATCGTCGCCGTCGGCACGCACTTCAACCTCGTCGAGTTCCTCGAGCGTGACCGCGAGGGCATGGCCTCGACGTTCGTGACACGGCTCAAGGTGGGGGAGTCGCTCGTCGACGCGAAGGGCGTCTCCCGCCTCGTCTCGCGCCGCGTCGGCATCTGGCCCCTGGCCGTCTTCGCCGTCACCGGGGTCGTCGCGATCGTCGGCGCCGTCCTCGCCTCGCCGGCGCTCCGGAACGTGATCCAGTCCACGTCCCGCGCGATCGCCAACGGGCTCGGCCTGTAAGGACCCGGGGCCCCACAAGCTGATCAGCCCGCAGGTCTCGCTCTGCGAGACTGAGGCCGATGTTCGACCTCCGCTACCACGTCGCGTCGCTCGCTGCGGTGTTCGTGGCGCTCCTGCTCGGGATCTTCGTCGGGGTCGGGCTGTCGGGAAAGGGGTTCGTCTCGGATGCGGAGCGCGAGAACCTCCAGGCGCAGATCGACGCCCTGCGCGGTGAGCGGGACAACGCCGTCGCGCAGGCGGCGAACGCCGATCAGCGCGGCGTCGACCTCGACGCGTTCGCGAAGACGACGTATCCGCAGCTCGTCTCCGGGATGCTCGACGGCAAGTCCGTCGGTGTCGTGTTCGTCGGATCGGTCGACCAGGGGCTGTCGAACACGATCCGGCGCTCCGTGGACGATGCAGGGGGACGGGTCGCGCTCGTGCGCGCGCTGCGGGTACCGCTCGACGCCGAGGCGGTCGACGCCGCGCTGCGAGCGGAGCCGGAGACGCGGGGGCTCGCGGGGGTCGACAACCGCGAGCGCCTCGGCCGAGAGTTGGCGCGCGAGCTCGTCACGGCCGGGCCGAACCCGGTGTTCGACCGGCTGGCGCGGGTGATCGTCGAGGAGCAGTCGGGCGCTGCCGGCCGTGCGCTCGACGCCGTCGTCGTCGCACGTCCGGCCGCCCCGCAGCAGGGCGAGACCGAGGCGCTTCTGTCGGGGCTCTACGGCGGCCTCGCCGCAGCGCCCGTGCCGTCCGTCGGGGTGGAGAAGCTCGATGCGAAGGTCAGTGCGATCCCCGTGTTCCATCAGCGCGGGCTCGCAACGATCGACGGCGTCGACGACGTGGCGGGCCAGGTCGCCCTCGTCTTCCTCCTCGCGGGCGCGCGAGCCGGGAGCTACGGGGTCGGGAACGACGCCGCCGACGGGATCATCCCCGACCCGCCGCCGGCACCGCCTGTCGCGAGCAAGGGGTGACGGAGCCGGGGCTGACGGTGCTCGTCGCGGCGCGCGACGAGGAGGAGCGGATCGGCCGGACGGTCGCCGCGCTGCGCAATGCGTTCCCCGAGGCGGAGATCGTGGTCGCGGACGACGGCTCGCGTGACCGGACGGTGTCGGTCGCGTCGGACGCGGGCGCGCGTGTCGTCTCGCTGCCTCGGCGGGGCAAGGGCCAGGCGCTGACGCTCGCCGAGCGAGAGTGCCGGGAAGGGCCACTCCTCCTCTGCGACGCCGACCTCGTGGGCGACCTACGGCCGCTCGTGGACGTCGACGCCGACCTTGCCGTCGCCCGTTTCGCGCGGCGCACCGGCGGCGGGCTCGGGCTCGCCAAGGGCATGGCGCGAGCGCTGATCGAGCTCAGGGGAGGCAGACGCGTCGAGGAGCCTCTCTCGGGGCAGCGCGCGCTGTCTCCGCGCGGGCGCGCCGAGGCGTTCCCCGTCGCCGCCGGCTTCGGCGTCGAGACGCGGATGACGATCGACGCGCTCCGGGCCGGGGTCGACGTCCGTGAGGTCGAGCTCGACCTCGAGCACCGGGCGACGGGCCGCGACCTCGCCGGGTTCGTCCACCGTGGGCGCCAGCTCCGCGACCTCCTGCTCGCAACGCTCGCCCCGCAGGCTCTCAACTTCCGCGGATTGCGGCTTCCCCTCGTGGGCGCGGCCGTAGGAGCCGCCGTTCCGTCGGTCGCGCCAGTCGCGGCGATAGGCCTCGCGGACGACCTCTGGAGCGGCTCGGAGCGCGGCTTTCGAGCGCACCTCCGTAGCGGCGCGACGACCGGCACCCTGAAGCTCGTCGTGATCCCGCTCTGGGCGCTCTGGCGGACACGTTCGGTGAGCGGCGCCGTTCTCGTCTCGCTCTCCGCGAACGTCCTCAACCAGCTCGACACACGCCCGGGGAGGGCACTCAAGGCCTTCCTGATCGCCTCGGCGCTCCTCGGCGGCCGGCCGCGGCGGGCCGTCGCGGTGGCCGTCCTCCTCGCTCCCTACGATCTTCGCGAGATGACGATGCTGGGGGACGCAGGGTCCAACGCCTTCGGGGCCGTGCTAGGTTTGGAGTCCGTGAGGCGGCTGACGGGCCTACGGAGAGCGAGCGCGATCGGAGCGCTTGCCGCCGTCACCCTCCTGGGCGAGCAGCGGTCGCTCGGTTCCCTGATCGAGACGGCTCCAGGGCTGCGCACGCTCGACTCCCTCGGGCGGTACCCGTGAGCGACGGGCCGGCAACCCGCTACGTCTTCGTCACGGGCGGGGTCGTGTCGGCCCTCGGGAAGGGGATCGTCGCCGCGTCGCTCGGGCGCCTGCTCAAGGCGCGCGGGCTGCGCGTGCAGGCGCAGAAGTTCGACCCGTACCTGAACGTCGACCCGGGGACGATGAGCCCGTTCCAGCACGGCGAGGTGTTCGTCACCGAGGACGGTGCGGAGACCGATCTCGATCTCGGCCACTACGAGCGGTTCGTCGACGAGAACCTCTCCCGAAACGCGAGCCACTCCGCAGGCGCGATCTGGGACACGGTGCTCCGCAAGGAGCGCAAGGGCGAGTTCCTCGGCGCCACCGTCCAGGTGATCCCGCACATCACGAACGAGATCAAGGAGCGGATCCGGCGGGCCGCGAAGGCCGACCCTGCCGACGTCGTCATCTCCGAGATCGGCGGCACGGTCGGCGACATCGAGTCGCTGCCGTTCCTCGAGGCGATCCGCCAGTTCCGGCGCGAGGTCGGGCCGGAGAACGTCCTCTACCTGCATGTCACGCTCGTCCCGTTCATCGAGGCGGCCGGCGAGCTCAAGACGAAGCCGACGCAGCACTCCGTCAACGAGCTCCGCCGCATCGGCATCCATCCGGACGCGATCGTGTGCCGCTCGCACGACCACCTGTCCGAGGACATCCGCGACAAGATCGCGCTGTTCGCCGACGTCGACCCGCGCGCGGTCTTCTCGTCGCCCGACATGCCCGACGTCTACCTCGTGCCGGAGCACCTGATGACGGAAGGGCTCGACGCCTACGTCTGCGAGCGGCTCGGGCTCGAGACGCGTCCGGCCGACCTCGGGGAGTGGCGCGAGCTCACCGACCGGATCGCCGAGCAGCACGACGAGGTGGAGATCGCGCTCGTCGGCAAGTACGTGAAGCTGCGCGACGCGTACCTCTCCGTGCACGAGGCGCTCAAGCACGCGGGCGTGGCGGCAGGGACACATGTCCGCGTTCGGTGGGTCGACGCCGAGGACATGTCCTACGAGGAGGCTGCGCGAGAGCTCGAGCAGGTCGACGGCGTGCTCGTTCCCGGCGGGTTCGGCTCGCGCGGCTGGGAGGGCAAGATCCTCGCGTGCCGGGTCGCGCGCGAGCGCGAGATCCCGTACCTCGGGATCTGCCTCGGGATGCACGTCGCCGTGTCGGAGTTCGCGCGGCACGTCGCCGGGCTCGACGGTGCCAACTCGACCGAGATGGACCCGGAGACGCCGTACCCCGTGATCGACCTGCTCCCCGAGCAGAAGGAGATCGAGGAGCTCGGGGGCACGATGCGCCTCGGCGCGCAGGCGGTCGAGCTGTCCGACGGAACGCGCGTGCGGGAGATCTACGACGAGGCGGTGATCCACGAGCGGCACCGCCACCGCTACGAGGTCAACAACCAGTACCGCGACCACCTCGTCGAGCATGGGCTCGTCGTCTCCGGGACGTTCCAGCAGGGCCGTCTCGTCGAGATCGTCGAGCTGCCCGACCACCCGTGGTTCGTCGCGAGCCAGTTCCACCCGGAGTTCAAGTCGCGCCCGACGCGGCCCGCGCCGCTCTTCCGCGAGTTCGTCGTCGCGGCGCTCGAGCGAGCGCGTACCCGGACGGCGATCGCCGCCGAAGCGCGGTAGCCAAGGGGCCGGGTCGGCGGTGGAGCAAGCGGCACACTCTCGGCACAGTCTCGTTTCACACGCGTCGGTGTTTGCCAATTAGGCTAGAAGCGTGGGGAGGAGGTCGGTGGCCCGGGCGATGCCGTCCTGGACATGACCCGATACGACTCGTGTGTCTCCGACGTGCGTCGTCCTCCGCCCGTCCTCGTCGCGTCCCGCTCGTAGGATGGCGCCGTGGAGCAGCCGCAGCTCACGTCGCGGGTCGTCGACCTGTTTCTCGAGCTGTGCGCGATCCCGAGCCCGCCGGGACAGGAGCGCGCGGTTGCCGACCGGATCATCCGTGAGCTCGACGCGATCGGCCTCGCATGGGACGAGGACGAATGCGGCCCTGCGATCGGGTCGACCGCAGGGAACGTGCTCTGTCGACTGCCTGGACGGGTGGACGGGGGCGTGCAGATCTTCCTCTGCGCCCACTTCGACACGGTGCCGCTGGACGGCGGGCTCGAACCGGTGCTCGAGGACGGGATCGTCCGCAACGCCGGCGGCACGATCCTCGGCGCGGACGACAAGTCGGCGCTCGCGGTGATGGTCGAGGCAGCTCGTCGGATCGTCGAGGAGGGACGGCCGCATGCGGGCGTCGAGCTCCTCTTCACGCCGATGGAAGAGATAGGGCTCGTCGGCGCGGATGCGTTCGATGCGACCCGCCTCGAGGCGCGCATCGGGTACGTCTACGACCAGGCTGCGCCGATCGGCGACGTCGTCGTCGGCTCGCCGACTGCGCAGGAGTTGGAGCTGACCTTCGTCGGCCGCGCCGCGCACGCCGGCATGTATCCGGAGGACGGCCGCTCGGCGATCGTCGCCGCGGCGCGGGCGATCGCCGACATGCCGCTCGGCCGGATCGACGAGGTGACGAGCGCGAACGTCGGGCTGATCAGAGGCGGCACAGCCCGGAACATCGTCGCGGAGCGGTGCTCGCTCGAGGCCGAGGTACGCTCGCACGACGACGCGCGGGTCACGGAGGTGGTGCAGCAGATCGTCGACGCCGCGGCGTTCGCCGCCAGCGTCTCCGAGTGCAGCCTCGAGACCCGGATCGAGCCGAAGTACCGCGGCTACCGGTTCCGCGACGACGATCTCGCGGTGCGGCTGGCGGTCGATGCGCTCGGCCGCGCCGGTTTCACCGCGCGTCTCGGGCTGTCGGGCGGCGCCGCCGACGCGAACGTCTTCAACGCGCGAGGTCTCCAGTGCGTCAACCTCGCGAACGGGATGACGGACATCCACACGCCTGACGAGCGGATCGCCATCGACGACCTCGAGCGCATGGTGGACGTCACGCTCGCCCTCGTGGACGCGGCGGCCGTGGCGCCTGCCTGATGGCGCTCGGCCTCCGCTGGGGCACCGTCACGGCGGTTCAGGAGCGCCTCGAGACGCTCATCCGGCTCGAGGTCGACGGCTCGCCGTGCATCGCATACCCGCGGCTCACGGGAGGCGTGGAGGAGGGCGACACCGTGCTGGTCAACGCCCGGTCGGTCGAGCTTCGCCTCGGGACCGGCGGGTTCGACGTCCTCTACGCGAATCTCACCCGCGGGCTGCAGCTCGCGGTCGAGGAAGGTGCGCACGTCATGGAGCTGCCGTACACGCCGGGCCAGAACGCGGCGCGCTTCGCGGAGGAGGACGAGGAGGACGCGCCCGAGCGTGTGGATGGGCTGCCGGTCGTTTGTCTCGGCCTCCACAGCCAGCTCGCCCCGGCGTGCGCGGCACTCGCGGGGCGTCGGGTCACCTACGTCCAGCTCGGCGGTGGCTCGCTCCCGGTTTCGCTCTCTGACACGGTCCGCGTGCTCAAGGCCAGGCGGCTGCTCGACACAGCATTCGCCGTGGCGCCTTGCCTCGACGGCGACCTCCAGTGCGTCACCGCAGCCGCCGCTCTGGTGCAGGCCGTTGGCCGCGGGGCGGAGGTCGTCGTGTGCGGCATCGGCCCCGGGATCGTCGGCACGGCGTCGCGGTGGGGTCACGGCGGGCTCGCCGTCGCGGACGCTGCCAACACGGCGGCTGCCCTCGGTGCGCTCCCGATCGTGGCACCCCGGGTCTCCTTCGCGGACGAGAGGCCGCGCCATCGTGGCCTCTCGCACCACACGCGCTCGGCACTCGCTCTCTGCCTGGGCGAGGTCCGCGTCGCCTGGCCGCTCGGTCTCGAGCCGCCCGACGGGGTCGAGGTCGTGGAGGTCTCCGCGGCGGGGTGGGAGGCCGCGTGCGCGCCGCTGCCGCTCTCCCATATGGGGCGCGGGCCTGCAGAGGATCCGTGGTTCTTCGCTGCCGCGTTCGCCGCCGGGCGGCTGGCGGCCGGCTGACCGGCTCCCGGCGCGGTGCGATATCGTCCCGCGCGCCGTGCGGATCGGGGTCGCGAAGGAGATCAAGCAGCAGGAGTACCGTGTCGCGCTCACGCCGGCCGGGGCACTCGAGCTCGTCCAGCGCGGCCACGACGTCGTCGTCGAGCACGGCGCCGGCGTCGGGTCGGGCTTCGCCGACGGGACCTACTCCGCGGTCGGCGCGCGCCTCGCGGACGTCGAGGAGGTCTGGTCGTCCGCGGAGCTCCTGCTGAAGGTCAAAGAGCCGATCGAGCCGGAGTACGGCCGCCTGCGCGAGGGCCTCACGCTCTTCACGTACCTCCACATCGCCGCCGACGAGCCGCTCACGAAGGCGCTGCTCGACTCCGGCGTCACCGGGGTGGCCTACGAGACGGTGGAGACGGCCGACCGGCGCCTGCCGCTCCTCGCGCCGATGAGCGAGGTCGCCGGCAGGCTGGCGCCGCAGATGGGCGCCTGGGCGCTCGAGAAGGCGCACGGCGGCCGCGGCATCCTGCTCGGCGGCGTCCCCGGCGTGCCGCCTGCGAGGGTCGTCGTGCTCGGCGGCGGGGTCGTCGGGCTGAACGCCGCGATCATCGCGCTCGGGATGCAGGCGGACGTCTGGGTGCTCGACAAGTCGGTCGACCGGATGCGAGAGCTCGAGATCGCCCTCGACGGGCGCGTGACGCTCGCGATGTCGAACCGCCTCCAGGTCGAGGAGGTGCTGCCCGAGGCCGACATGGTGATCGGCGCGGTGCTGATCCCCGGCGCCGTCGCGCCGAAGCTCGTGACGCGCGCGATGCTCTCGCTGATGCGGCCCGGCTCGGCGCTCGTCGACGTCGCCATCGACCAGGGTGGGTGCTTCGAGACGTCACATGCGACGACGCACGACGATCCGGTTTTCGACGTCGATGGGATCGTCCACTACTGCGTCGCCAACATGCCCGGCGCGGTGCCGGTCACGTCGACGAAAGGGCTGACGAACGTGACGCTGCCGTACGTCGAGGCGATCGCTGACAAGGGGCTCTCGCGCGCGATTGCCGACGACCCGGCGCTCGCGAAAGGCGTGAACACGCTCGCCGGCAAGCTCACGTACGGTGCGGTCGCCGAGGCACACGGCCTGCCGTACACACCGCTCGAAGCGGTCGAGCAGGCGCTGGTCTGAGCTACGCCTTGGCCTCGCCCTTCTCCTGGGCGCGCTGTTCCTTCGCGCTCTCGGAGGGGGAGACCTTGACGACGGCCCAGGTCACGAACATCGAGAGCCCGAGGATCCCGGCGATGTACACGATGAGCTCCAGCAGGCTGATGACGGTATCCATCGGCGGACTAGGATAGCTCGCTGTGCCGCGTGCCTGTGTCATCGTGCTGGACGCCGTCGGAGCGGGGGAGCTGCCCGACGCCGCCGACTGGGGTGACGAGGGGTCGGACACCCTCGGCAACGTCGCACGCGCCGTCGCCGGGCTCGACCTCCCGAACCTCGAGGCGCTCGGTCTCGGCAACGTCGAGCCGCTCGAGGGCTGCCCCCCGCAGCCGTACGCGCCGGCCGTCGCCGGCCGCCTGCTCGAGCGCTCGAAGGGGAAGGACACGACCGCGGGCCACTGGGAGCTGATGGGCGTCGTCACGCCGACGCCGTTCCCGACCTATCCGTACGGCTTCCCCGACGAGGTGATCGACCCGTTCATGAACCGCACCGGTCGCGGCGTGCTCGGCAACAAGCCCGCATCCGGGACGGAGATCATCCAGGAGCTCGGAGAGGAGCACCAGCGCACCGGGAAGTGGATCGTCTACACGTCGGCCGACTCGGTCTTCCAGATCGCCGCCCACGAGGAGACGATTCCGCTCGAGGAGCTGTATACGGGCTGCCGCGCAGCGCGCGAGATCCTCACCGGCAAGCACGCGGTCGGCCGCGTCATCGCGCGCCCGTTCGTCGGCGCTCCCGGCCACTACGAGCGGACACCGAACCGTCACGACTTCTCGCTCGAGCCTCGGCGGCCGAACTACCTGACGGCGATCCGCGACGCGGGTCAGACGGTCTACGGCGTCGGGAAGATCTCGGACATCTTCGCCGGCTGCGACATCGACGAGTCGTTCCCCACGAAGTCGAACGTCGACGGCATCAACCGGACCATCGAGCTCCTCGAGAACGTCGACTCGGGGCTCGTCTTCGTCAACCTCGTCGAGACCGACCAGCTCTGGGGCCATCGCAACGATCCGGAGAACTTCCACCGCTGCCTGCAGGACTTCGACCGGCGCCTGCCGGACATCCTCGACGCGCTCCGGGACGGCGACCTGCTCATTCTCACGTCGGACCACGGCTGTGATCCGACGACGCCGTCGACCGACCACTCGCGCGAGTATGCGCTGCTGCTCGCCTACGCGGCAGGCAAGAATGCGGCGGGGCGGATCCACGAGGACGGCGAGTTCGGCGACGTCGGCGCGACGATCTCTGCCTGGCTCGGCGCGAAGCATCCCGGCAAGGGCGCCCCCGGCAGGCCGATCCTCGAACGGTGAGGATCGACGACCCGGCACACGTCGCCCGGCAGTACGCGACGGAGGAGAACCTCGAGGCGCGACGCGCGCTCTACACCGACGCCACGGGGCCTGATCCGCGCGAGATCACGTTCCAAGCAGTGGCGGAGATGCGCCCGAAGCGGGTGCTCGAGGTGGGCGGCGGCCCCGGGGAGCTCGCCGCTCGAATCGCAGGTGAGCTCGGATGCGATGTCGTCATGGTCGACATCTCGCCGCGGATGGTCGAGCTCGCTATCTTGCTCGGCGTCGACGCCCGGGTCGGAGACGTGCAGAGCCTGACCTTCCAGGACGGGACGTTCGACTGCGCCGTCGCGGCGTGGATGCTCTTCCACGTGCCGGAGATCGACGCGGGGCTCGCGGAGCTGGCCCGCGTGCTGCGGCCGAGCGGGCGGCTGGTTGCGACCACCAACTCGGTAGAGCACCTGGTCGAGCTGCGGGAGATCGCGGGAAGCGCGGCATGGGCGCGCACGTTCACGCGCGAGAACGGTGCCGGGATCATCGGCCGGCACTTCGATCGCGTCGAGCGGCGGGACGCGGACGGCTGGGTGACGATCGATGATCAGGCGACGGTCGAGGGCTTCGTCGCCTCGCTGGATGCCGACGAGCCGCTCGAGCCCCGCCCGTACGC
Source organism: Gaiella sp. (assembly GCA_036376855.1). GTDB lineage: Bacteria > Actinomycetota > Thermoleophilia > Gaiellales > Gaiellaceae > Gaiella. The sequence continues at coordinate 14,341 of DASUZN010000022.1, forward strand.
ACTGCCTCTCCGAACTCGCCGCGCCTCTTCCGTATTCGTGGCGAGGTCGTCGCCTCGGTTGCAACGGTCTGTTGCGAGTGAGTCGTGATGCGCCCCGCCGAGCTGATCGAGCAGAAGCGGAACGGGGGAGAGCACCACCCGGCCGAGCTGACGGAGCTGATCCTCGCCTACGCACGCGACGAGGTGCCCGACTACCAGCTGGCCGCGTGGTGCATGGCGGTGTACTTCCAGGGGCTCACCGCCGCGGAGACACACGCGCTCACCGACGCGATGATCCGTTCGGGCGAGACCCTCGACCTCGGCACGGCGCTCGGCCGCAAGGTCGTCGACAAGCACTCGACCGGCGGCGTGGGAGACAAGACGTCGATCGCCGTCGGCCCGATCGTGGCCGCGTGCGGGGTCCCGCTCGGGAAGATGTCCGGCCGCGGCCTCGGGCACACGGGCGGCACGCTCGACAAGCTCGAGTCGATCCCGGGATTCCGGGTCGAGCTCACGACCGAGGAGCTCGTCGACCAGCTGCGTGACGTGGGGATGGCGATCGTCGGGCAGACGGCAGATCTCGTTCCCGCCGACAAGAAGCTGTACGCGCTCCGCGACGTGACGGCGACCGTCGACAGCGTCCCCCTGATCGCCAGCTCGATCATGTCCAAGAAGCTCGCCGCAGGCGCGCAGGCGATCGTCCTCGACGTCAAGGTCGGCGACGGTGCCTTCATGAAGACGCTCGACGACGCGCGCGCGCTCGCCGAGGTGATGCGCGAGATCGGGACGATGGCGGGCCGCGAGGTGACGTGTCTGCTCACAGACATGGACCAGCCGCTCGGGCGGGCGGTAGGGAACGCTCTCGAGGTCAACGAGGCTCGCGACACCGTTCGCGGAGATGGGCCAGCGGACTTCACCGAGCTCGTCCTCGACGCAGCGGCTCGGCTGCTCGCGTACTCCGACCTCGGGATCGACCTCGAGGAGGGACGCCGACGCGCCGAGGCGGCTGTCGACGACGGGAGCGCGCTCGAGGTGTACGAGCGGTGGGTCCGTGCTCAGGGCGGCGACCCGGATCCGGGGGTGCTCGAGCAGGCGCCTGTCCATCGGGTCGTGTCGGCCCCGCGGGACGGTGTCGTGACCCGTCTCGGTGCGCTCGACGTCGGCATCGCGGCTCTCGAGCTCGGAGCGGGACGTCGCACGAAGAGCGATCCGGTCGACCATGCCGTCGGCGTCCTCTGCTTCGCGAAGCGCGGCGACACCGTGCTCGAGGGGGACGACCTCGCGGAGGTGCACGCCCGGACCGACGATGCGGCCGAGCGGGCTGCGGCGGCGGTGCTGGCGGCGTACGAGATCGGCGACCACGCGCCACTCGACCACGGCATCGTGCTCGACGTCGTGGCGTAGCGAGGTCCTAAACGCGCTGGAGGTGCGTGTCCTTGAACCCCGTGGGGTACTTGAGGCCGTAGCCGATCGCACGGTCGACCCCGATGTGCGTGATCCAGATGAGCGCGACCTGCACCGGAACGTCGGCACCGGCCAGCACGCCGACGACGCCGAGCGCGACCGGGGCGGCGTACGTGTGGGCCACGTCGTACGCGAGCGAGCCGGCCACCGGACCCGCGAGGTAGCCGAGCGCCGAGAGATCGGGTACCAGTGCGAGGACGACGAGGAGCCACCACGGGTAACCGAGATGGAAGTAGAGCGCGACGGCGGCGACGGCGGCCACAGCACCTTCGACGTGGAGCAGGAATCGCGGGACACGATTGGTCACCCGGCAAGGGTAGACCGCCGCCTGGTGTGGAAAGCCGCACCTCAGGAGTACGGGTCGATGCCACCGGCGGCGCCACACGATTGCGTTTGATGTCGGCAGTCGGAGCGAGGAGGTGCAGCGTGAGCCGTGATCGTGACGATGTCGACGCCGAGATAGTCCTCCCGGCCGGGATGGAGCTCGTCGTGCCTCCCGCCGCACGGCCCGCGAATCCCGTGGCAGCTGCAGGTGACGGCAAGCCCGACTCCCACTCGCCACGTGCGCGCCCTCCGGATGGCGCGGCCGGCAAGGAGCCGCGCCGTCCGCCGGCCGCCTGACGGACCGGTCCTCGCCCGTACGATGCTGCCGTGCCCGAGCTGCCCGAGGTCGAGACCGTCCGCCGCCGCATCGCGCCGCTCGTCGAGGGCACGACGATCACGAACGCCGAGATCGTCGACCCCAGGCTCACGCGGCCCATCGAGCCGAACCTCGTGGCGGATGCGCTCGTAGGCGATCGGATTGCAACGGTCGAGCGGCGTGGCAAGTACCTCCTGTGGCGGTTGGGAAGCGGCAGGACGCTCGTCGTGCACCTCCGGATGACCGGCTCGCTGCTCCATGCCCCGGCAGGCGAGCTTCCCGCCGACGCGCACCGCCGCGCCACGCTCGTGCTGGACACCGGCGCAGCGGTCGGCTACCGCGATGTCCGGCGCTTCGGCACCTGGGAACTCCTCGACGACGGCCACCTGCGGCCGTACCTCGCGTCGCGACTCGGCCCCGAGCCGCTGGCGCCGTCATTCACGAGCGCGCGTCTCGCACGTGTCGTCGAGGGGCGACGCGCGCCGATCAAGTCGGTGCTCCTCGACCAGCGCCGGATCGCCGGGGTCGGGAACATCTACGCGGACGAGGCGCTCTGGCGCGCGCGAATCCATCCGCGGCGGCCCGCAGGGGAGCTCGACGCCGCGGAAGTCTCGCGACTGCATCGTGCGGTACGCGCTGCGCTCCGACGTGGTCTCGAGCTCAGCGGCTCGACGCTCCGCGACTACGTGACGCCGGACGGCGAGGGTGGCGGGATGCAGCACGAGTTCCACGTGTACGGACGGCTTGGTGAGCCGTGCGACCGCTGCGGCAGACCGATCGAGCGGATCGTCGTCGGCGGGCGCGGTACGTGGCTCTGTCCACGCTGCCAGGCAATCTGAGCCTCCGCTCTCCGGACGCACCCCCAGCGGGCGGGACGCCGAGGCCGGAGCGCTCGACGCGGCTGGCCATGCGTTCGACCTGTGGACGAATGGAGCCGAAGTCGACGCAGTTCCGTTTCCCATTCGTGTGTGTTGTCTTGTTAGGCTATGAGCCGTGGGGAGGAGGTCGGCGGCCCGGGCGTGGGGCAGTACGACATGTCGCGAACTGACAAGTCCCCGCGATGGGCTGCATGGAGGGCCGACAAGTCGTCTCGTCGCACGCCGTGCCTACACTCGACCCCATGGCCGCGCCGACGATCACCGAGGCGGTCGTGCTCCGGTCGTTCGCGTTTGGCGAGGCCGATCGCGTGCTTCACGTCTACACGCTCGCGAGCGGCCGTGTCGGAGCCGTCGCGAAAGGCGTTCGGCGGACGAAGAGTCGATTCGGAGGCCGGCTCGAGCCGTTCTCGCACGTCGAGCTGTCGATCCACCGCGGTCGCGGCGAGCTGGGCACGGTGACCGGTGCATCACTCGTCCGCTCGCACGACGCGATCCGCGTCGACCCGTACCGGCTCCAGGTCGGGCTCGTCGGCCTCGAGGCGATGCTCCGTCTCTACACCGAGGAGGAGCGGAGCGACCGCGCGTTCCTCGCGTTGACGCGGTTTCTCGACGCACTGGACGCGCGGGCGCCGCAACCGGGTCGCCGTCCGGCCCTCGACCCGCTCGTCCTCTCGTTCCAGCTGAAGCTGCTGTGGCTCGAGGGCTTCCTGCCGCATCTCGAGAGCTGCGTCGAGTGCGGGGCGGAGAGGGGGATCGTCGCGTTTTCGCCATCGTCCGGCGGCGCGGTGTGCACCGCGTGCGACCAGGGTGGGATCGGGCTCTCGCCGACGGGGCTCGCCGGCCTGCGGGCGCTCCTCGGGTCGCCGATCGCCGACGCGCCGGCGCTCGGCATGGACGATCGCGCGTCCCGCGACGTCCTCGCGGTCGTGACGTCGTCCTACGAGCACCACGGCGGCTTCCGCC
>DASUZN010000023.1:0-4543 GCA_036376855.1 Gaiella sp.
CTCGAGCTTGCGCCGGCTCAGCTCCATGCCTTCATCGTACGGCCCGCCCCCGCGGACGGACCCCGCGCTTCCGAGCTACCGGTCGTCCAGGCGCCCGAGCTGCACGCGGAAGGTCGAGTAGAACGCGGCGTAGCCCGCGCACCAGAGGACCGCGAAGGCGGTCGAGAGCGCGATGGGACGCGCGTGCGCGAGCGGATCGACCGCCGCCCCGAGGAGGTTCCCGGCGATCTTCGTCGGCTCGGTGAGCACCTCCCACGAGTTCCAGCGTTCGAACCGGCCGAGGTAGACGCCGACGCCGCTCAGGACGAGCGCCGCCCACGCGAGCGCCCAGCCCACAGGCCGGCCGTACCGGGCCGCGACCACCGTCTGCACGAGGTAGATCGAGACGAAGCCGAGCGCGAGGCCGAGCACGGCGGCGAGCGCGATCAGAAACGCGTCGTACACCGGCGAGCCGCCGTTGTACTCCCCGAGCCACTTCACGTCCGTGACGATGTACGGCGCGTTCGGAAGGAAGAGGAGCCACCCGGCGGCGAGTGCGACCAGGGCGCTTCGAGACGCTCCGCGCCGTGCACCGTCGTAGAACGCGAGCGCGAGCAGGAACGGAACCCACGCGAGGAAGAGGTTCCAGACGAGGTTGGTCGCCTCGAGGTTGTGCACGACGAGGACGCGCGCCGCGACCCCGACCGTCAGGAGCGCCGACGCGCCAAGGAGTATCTCGACGAGCACGACGCGTCGCCGACTCGTCGGACGCCCTCCCCCGAACGCATCCACCACGACCCGAGGGTAGCGCGAGACCGCGGGTGCCCGCCAGCGCCGGCCGACGCGGACCCGCGTCGAGGTCGGCTCAGGCGAGCAGCTCGGCCGTCACCGCGCCGCCGAGCATCCGGCCGCGTGGAGTCAAGCGGACGCCGTCACCCACCCGGTCGACGAGCCCGGCGGCCGTCAGTCGCTCGAGCGCGTCGGCGTCCACCACGTCTTCGACGCCCGCGGCCCCGACGGCGAACGGCTCGTCGAGCCGTAGCCCGAGCATGAGCCGCTCCACCGCCCGGGTCGGTGCGTCGAGCCGCTCGACCTCGCGTGGCGGCGCGTCTCTGTTGACGAGTGCGGCCACGTACCGCCCGACCGACGGCAGATTCCGTTGCCGCTCGCCGCCCAGAGTCGACACCGCGCCGACGCCGACGCCGAGGTAGTCCGCGCCACGCCAGATCGCCAGATTGTGCTGTGCGCGGAAGTCGCGGCCGCGATCCGAGCGGCAGAAGTTCGCCGTCTCGTACCAGCGGTAGCCGGCGCCGGTCAGCGTCTCGACGACACGTTCGGCGTAGCCCTCCATCGCCTCCGCCTGGCGGGCGAGCTCCTCCCCGTGCGCGTGCGTGAACCGCGTCCCCGGCTTCGCCTCGAGCTCGTAGCAGGAGAGGTGCTCCGGCTCGAGTGCGAGGGCGTCCGCGAGGTCCGCCTCGAGATCGGCGGCGCTCTGGCCCGGAATCCCGTAGATGAGATCGAGCGAGATGTTGTCGAACTCGGCATCACGTAGAGTGTGAACCGCGCGCCGGACGTCGTCGGGACCGGCAACGCGCTCGAGCACCTCGAGAAGTTGTGGTCGGAACGACTGCGCCCCGAGCGAGACGCGGTTGACACCGTGGTGACGCAACAACACGGCAAGAGCGGGCGTGATGGTCTCGGGGTTGGCCTCGACGGTGACTTCATGAGCCGACGGAAGCGCGTCGAGCACACACGCAAGCGCCTGCGGCTCGGTGAAGGTCGGTGTCCCGCCTCCCACGAACACCGTCTCGAGCGGATCCGCGAGAAGCCGGCGCTCGCGGTCGAGCTCCGCGAGGAGCGCGTCCACGTAGCCCCGATGCTCCTCATGGCGGCCCACGGCGGTGACGAAGTCGCAGTAGCCGCACCGATGCGCGCAGAACGGCAGATGGACGTACAGGTGACGAACACCCGCGGTCATACGAGGAGTAGGCCGCCCACGAGCAGAGTGACACCCGTGAGGAAGAAGATCGCCGAGTCGCTGACACGGGTCTTGGGATACGCGTCCCCGGTTCGCCGGGCGAGGCCGGGGAACATGCTCGCGAGGTACGGCGGCTGAACCCCGAGGCGCATCCCCGGCGAATGACCGGCGAACGCCATCAGGAGCGTGGACGAGCCGACGATCAGCAGGGCGACGCCGAGGCTCCCGAGCCACGCGCGGCCTTCGATCGCGAACGAGAGAAGCGCCGCGAGGATCGCCGCGATAGTGAGGCCGACGGCCAGGCGCGTGAGCCAGGTCACGATCGCGACCGCGAGCGCGCGGGTCACCGCTTCTTCTCGCCGTCGAGGTTCAGGACGGCAAGGAACGCCTCCTGCGGCACCTCGACGCCGCCGACCTGCTTCATCCGCTTCTTGCCCTTCTTCTGCTTCTCGAGCAGCTTCCGCTTGCGAGAGATGTCGCCGCCGTAGCACTTCGCGAGCACGTCCTTGCGCTTCGCCTTGACGGTCTCGCGCGCGATCACGCGCGAGCCGATCGCGGCCTGGATCGGGACGTCGAACATCTGCCGCGGGATCTCCTCGCGGAGCCGCTCGACGAGCAGCTTGCCTCGCTCGTACGCAGCGTCCCGATGGGCGATGAGCGACAACGCGTCGACCTGCTCGCCACCGACGAGGATGTCCACCCGGGCGAGCTCGCCGTCGCGGAAGCCCGAGACGTCGTAGTCGAAGCTCGCGTATCCGCGTGTCCGCGACTTCAGCTGGTCGTAGAAGTCGTACACGATCTCGCCGAGCGGCAGCTCATAGGTGAGCAGGACCCGCGTCTCTGAGAGGTACTCCATGTGGTCGAACTGTCCGCGTCGCTCCGTACAGAGCTCCATCACCGCGCCGACGTAGTCCTTCGGGACGATCACCTGCGCGCGCACGTACGGCTCCTGCATCTCCTCCGGGTCACGCGGCATGTCCGCCGGGTTGTGCACCTCGACCCAGTCGCCGTTCTTCTCCTTCACCGTGTAGGCGACATTCGGCGCGGTCACGAGCAGGTCGAGGTCGAACTCGCGCTCGAGTCGCTCGCGGACGATCTCCATGTGCAGCAGGCCGAGAAACCCGCAGCGGAAGCCGAACCCGAGCGCCTGTGACGTCTCGGGCTCGTAGAAGAGCGCCGCGTCGTTGAGCTTCAGCCTCTCGAGCGCATCGCGGAGCTCGGGATAGTCGTCGGAATCCGTCGGGAAGAGCCCCGCGAAGACCATCGGCTTGACGTCCTTGTAGCCGGGGAGCGCGGCCGTCGCCCCACCGCGTCGGGTCGTCAGCGTGTCGCCGACCCGCAGGCGCGAGACGTCCTTGAGGCCGGTCACGACGTAGCCGACCTCTCCCGCTTCGAGCGCCTGCACGGGAACGCGCTGCGGCGCCATGAACCCGAGCTCCTCCGCGACGAAGTCGGTGCCCATCGCCATCGCGCGCAGCCCGGCGCCCGTCGGAAGCCTCCCGTCCACGACGCGGACGAACGCGATCACCCCGCGGTACTGGTCGTAGCTCGAGTCGAACACGAGCGCGCGCGCGGGTGCGTCCGCGAGGCCCTCCGGCGCCGGGATCCGCTCGACGATCGCGTCGAGTACCTCGTCGACGTTGACCCCGGTCTTCGCCGAGATCCGCACGACGTCCGCGGCCGAGCCGCCGAGCAGCTCGCTCACCTCCGCCGCCGCTCCGTCGGGGTCGGCCGAGGGGAGGTCGATCTTGTTCACGACCGGGACGATCTCGAGGTCGTTCTCGATCGCGAGGTACGCGTTCGCGAGCGTCTGCGCCTCGATCCCCTGCGCCGCGTCGACGACGAGCACCGCCCCCTCGCACGCCTGCAGCGAGCGCGAGACCTCGTACGTGAAGTCCACGTGGCCCGGCGTATCGATCAGGTTGAGCTCGTGCCCCTTCCACTGGACGCGAACCGCCTGCGCCTTGATCGTGATCCCCCGCTCGCGCTCGAGCTCCATCGAGTCGAGCAGCTGGTCGCGCATCTCGCGCTCCGAGACGGTCTCGGTCAGCTGCAGGACCCGGTCGGCGAGGGTCGACTTGCCATGGTCGATGTGCGCGATGATCGAGAAGTTGCGGATGCGGCTCTGGTCCATGGCTGATCGGCGTCGATCGTAGCCGTGGTGCGGTAATCCCTGGTCTTGCGCTTATCGCCGACTCCGGGGTCTTCTGCTCTTTGGTCACCGCGGGCGGGCAGTCACGTCGAGTGAGGCGGTCTTTGCTAACCCCGGCTGAAAACAATGCGGCGACTCGAATGCTCGCGACCACGTGGGTCGAGGTTAGGACGCGCGCCAGACGCGTCGCGCCGACGTATGGTTCCGGAGATGGACGACGCGCAGATTCACGACAGGATCGAGGAGCTCGTGGCCGAGGAGCACCGGCTCTGGGACGTCCAGGGGACGGGGAGCGCGACCGAGGCCGACCGGCGCCGGCTCGCGGACGTGAAGGTCTCGCTCGACCGCTGCTGGGATCTCCTCCGGCAGCGGCGGGCACTCGAGGAGTTCGGGATGGACCCCGAGGTTGCGCGTGCCCGCTCCGAGGAGACGGT
>DASUZN010000024.1:0-5908 GCA_036376855.1 Gaiella sp.
AGGCGGCCGGAGGCACGTGCGACGTCGCGCGCGACTGGGACGAGTACGCGCAGCTGGTCGACGCGCGAACGACGCTCGCGATCGTCTCGACGCCGGTGAACCCGACCGGCTACGCGTTCCGGGAGACCGACCTCGAGGCGATCGCGTCGGCGCTCGGCGCCAGCGACGCGCTTCTCCTCTCGGATGAGGCGTACGCGGGGTTGCTCTGGGACGGGCACGTGCACCGCTCGCCGGTCGAGCATCCGGCGTTGCGCGGGCGGACGCTCGTCTTGCGCAGCTTCTCCAAGACGTACGCGATGGCGGCGTGGCGCGTCGGCTACGCCGTCGGGCCGGAGTGGGCGATCGAGGCGCTGGCGCGCGAGCTTTCGTGGCAGGCGCTCGCGATCGACGGCGTCGCGCAGTCGGCGGCGCTCGCCGTGCTCGAGGGGCCGCGCGACTGGCTCGACGCCGCGATGGCCGAGCTCGACGAGATGCGGCCGCGGGCGATCGAGGCCGCGAACGCCGCCGGTCTCCGGGCCGAGCTGCCCGAGGCGGCCGCGTTCGTGTGGGCCGCAGTCGAGGGCGACGAGGACGACTGGAGCGAGCGGCTCGCGCGAGACCACGGGATCCCGGCTCTTCCCGGGCGGCATTTCCACGCGGCGACCCCGCATCTGCGGATCCCGTTCGGCGGGCGGCCGGACGCACGCGAGGCGCTGCTCCGGGCGCTCAGCGAAGTACGCCGGCCGGCCGCGCACCGGTGACCGCGCCGTCGCGGACGACGGCCTCGCCCGCGACCCAGACACCGACGACGCCGTCCGGGCTGCGCATCGGCTCGTCGTACGTCGCCGTGTCGACGTAGCGCGCGGGGTCGAGCAGCACGAGGTCGGCCCGCCTGCCGACCTCGATCCGGCCGCGGTCGGCGAGCCCGAGCAGGTCAGCGGCCCGGACGGTGAGCCGGGCGACCGCCTCCTCCACGGGGACGAGCCCTTCGCGCAGCGCGAAGCGGCCGAGGAAGCGGGGCGCGGTGCCGGAGAGCCGTGGATGCGGATACGCGCCGAAGATGCCGTCCGAGCCGACGAGTTGGCGCCGGTGCGCAGCCACCTTGCGCACCGCGTCCTCGCTCGCATAGTGGATGATCATCGGCGCGGCGAGCTCGCTCTCGACGAGGAGGTCGAGCACCGTCTCGACGGGGTCGCCGCCGCGCTCGGCGATCGTCCGGCCGGCGACGACGACGTTCTCCGGCCCGAGCGTGCCGAGCTGGTTCTCCCAGCCGGGGAGCCCGCCTGCGACATCGTCCGCGATCCGGCGGCGTGCCTCGGGGTCGCGCGCCCGGGCAAGCGTCGCCTCGGCGCCACCCTCCTGCGCCCACGGCGGCAGGAGCGAGGCGAGCAGCGTCGCGCCGGCGCCGTAGGGGTACTGGTCGAACGTCGCTCCGGCCGCAGCGACGAGCTCGAGCAGCGGGTCGAGCAGCTCCTCGCCGGCGAGCGACTTCAGGTGCGAGACGTGGAGCGGCGCGCCCGAGCGCTCGGAGACCTCGATCATCTCCCGCACGGCGTCGAGGACGCCCGCCCCCTCGTTGCGGACGTGGGGGACGAGCGGCGCACCGAATTCCGCCGCGACGCGGGACACGGTGACGAGCTCATCCGTGTCTGCGAAGGCGCCGGGCATGTAGACGAGCCCGAACGAGAGCATCCGCGCTCCGGCCTCGAAGGCAAGCCGTGTCTCGCGGCACATGGCCTCGACGTCGCCGTCGAAGACGTCGCGAATCGCGCCGTGCGGCGCCGACGGCACGAGCGTCGAGGCGGTCCGAGGCAGCGCGTCCAGGTACTCCGCGAACGTCGTCCACGTCCACTCGGGCGGGCCGTCGCCCTCGAGCGCGCGCAGGTACGCGCGCCGAGCCTCCCTGTCGCGGACTGGCGCGGGCGCGAGGCCGTCCGGGCAGATCACCTCGGTCGTGAAGCCCTGGAGGATCTTCGGCGTGAGAAGGGGGTCGCGGAAGGGCTCGAGCGCCGAGTGCGCGTGGAGGTCTACGAAGCCCGGGCAGAGCATCAGCCCGACGGCGTCGACCGCGTCTCCCTCGACGCGCGGCCCGATCGCGGCGATGCGGCCGTCCTCGATCCCGACGTCCGCCCGGAACGGCGGGCCGTCGCCCGGGAAGACCTCGGCACCGCGGAAGACGAGCACTACAGGACGGCGAGCAGGCCGCCGTCGACGTACAGGATTTGCCCGTTGACGAAGTCGGAGGCGGGGGAGGCGAGGAACACGACGGCGCCGCCGAGCTCCTCCGGGTCGCCCCAGCGCCGGGCGGGGACGCGCCGCTCGAGCCATGCGACGAACTCGGGGCTCTCCTGCAGGTCGCGGTTCATCTCGGTGCGGAAGTAGCCCGGGCCGATGCCGTTCGCCTGGATGCCGTGCCGCGCCCAGTCGGCGCACATCGCCCGCGTCAGCTGCCGCAGGCCGCCCTTCGAGGCCGTGTACGCGGCGATCGTCTCGCGGCCCATCTCGCTCGTGGCGGAGCACGTGTTGACGATCTTCCCCCTGCCGCGCTCGATCATCTGCGGCACGACGGCGCGCGCGACCAGGAACGCGCTCGTCAGGTTCGTGTCGAGGACGCGGTGCCAGTCCTCGAGTGAGATCTGCTCGAGGGGGCGGCGGAACTGGACGCCTGCGTTGTTGACCAGCACGTCGACGCGGCCGAGCCGTGCGATGCCGTCGGCGACCGCGTCCTCGTCCGTCACGTCGAACGGCGCGGCGACCGCTCCCTCCCAGAGCACGGCCTCGCACGCCTCTGCCGTCCGTCCGTTGATCGCGACGCGCGCGCCGGCGTCGGCCAGCGAGCGTGCCATCGCGAGCCCGAGCCCTCGGGTCGAGCCCGTCACGAGGGCCGACAGGCCGCCGAGGTCGAAGAGGCCGCTCATCCGGTCACCGGCAGCAGCACCTGCGAGGGGTACGCCGCCGTGTGGAGCACGGTCTGGTGCGCGACCTGCATGCGGGTGCCCGTGCCGACGTCCTCGCCGGTGTTGAGGTTCCGCGAGAAGCGGGGGAAGCTCGAGCTCGTCACGTCGATCCGCAGCCGGTGACCGCTCCGGAAGACGTTCGCGACCGGATACAGCCGGATCCGGTACTCGGCCACCTCGCCCGGCTCGAGCAGCTCGACGGACTCGCCCTCGACGCTCCCGCGGTAGCGCGCACGGATGATCCCCTCGGTGAGGAAGATCGAGCGGCCGTCCGGGTACACGTCGCAGAGCCGTACGAGGAAGTCGGTGTCCTTCGCCGACGAGGCGGCAAAGAGCGTCATCTCGACGGGCCCGATCACCTCGAGGTCGGCCTCGAGCTCCTCGCTCGTGTAGACGAGGACGTCGTCCCGCGCTTCGAGCACGCGCTGGTCGAGCGGGCCTGGCCGGATCGGCGTCTCCGCACCTTGCGTCATCGTCAGCACCGAGCTCACCCCGCCGATCGTCGGCGCTGGATCGGCCGGGTCGTAGTCGTAGCGGTCGGCCGGCTCGTCGGGTCGCGGCTCGATGCGTCCGAGCGCCCCGCCCTGCCCGAGGTAGAAGGGCGTGAAGGCCGTGCGCGCGAGCGGCCATTCGCGCTCGCCGCGCCACTCGTTTGCGCCGAGGACGTACAGCTCCGCGGGCGGGCGCTCGTCCCAGCCGTTGTCGACATCGCGGAGGTAGCGGTCGTAGAAGGCGAGCTCGTGGTCGCGGATCACGGTGAGCGCGGGGGAGAGGTCGACGTCGCCGCGGAACGTCTCGACCTCCTCCTCGTGCGACCAGGGCCCCATCAGCACGCGGTTCGGCACCCGATCGCCGACCCCGGCGAACGAGCGGAGGTGCGAGCCCGAGTAGGGGTCGAACCAGCCGCCCTGCTGGAAGAGCGGCACGTCGACCGTCTCCGGGCGGTGGCGGAACTGCTGCCAGTAGCCGTCGTTCGTCTGATGCTCCCACCAGAGACGCCAGTAGTCGACCTTGCGCCCGATCGTCACCTCGTCGAGCTCGATCAGGGGCAGGTGGCCGAAGATGCGGTCGTTGAGGACGATGTCGCGGGCGCTCGGGCCGGTGATCAGCGAGATCGCGCTCGACCAGAGAGCCGCCGCGCCGAGCGTCAGCGCGAGCTGGAACGCGCCGCCCGTCCAGTAGCCGTCCCAGAAGTAGTCGTCGTGGATCACCTGCGGCGCGGCGCAGCCGAGGTTCGGGTGCCCGAGGTGGAGGAGCTGCCACTGGACGAGCCCGCCGTAGCTGCGGCCCCACGTGCCGATCCGCCCGTTCGACCACTGCTGCGCGGCCGCCCAGGTGAGCGTGTCGTGGGCGTCGACGCCGTCACGCTCCCAGGCGGTGAACGTCCCCTCGGACTCGTACCGGCCGCGGACGTCGACGACGACGGCCGCGTACCCGCGCTGCGCGAACCAGACGCCCCATGCGACGAAGCGCTCCCGCGTCGACTCGTACGGCGTCCACTGGACGATCGTCGGGAGCCCCTGCGCGCCGAGCGGGAGGTAGACGTCGGCGGAGAGCGTGATGCCGTCACGCGTCGGGACGCGCTGGTCGTGGAGCAGCCGGACGTCGCGCAGCTCGCTCACGTCGTGCGGCGGCCCGTCAGGCGGCCGCGTCGATCGCGGTACCGGCGAAGTGACAGGCGGCGAGGTGGCCCGCGGTGTGGTCCGCGAGCGGAGGCTCGACCTCCGCGCAGATCGCCTGCGCGATCGGGCAGCGCGTCCGGAACCGGCACCCCGAGGGCGGGTCGATGGGGCTCGGCACGTCGCCGGTCAGCACGATGCGGTCCCGCTTGCGGCCCGGCTCGGGCTCGGGATTCGCCGAGAGGAGCGCCTGCGTGTAGGGGTGGAGGGGCCGCGCGAAGAGGTCGTCCGAGGTCGCGAGCTCGACGATCCGGCCGAGGTACATCACGGCGACGCGGTCGGAGATGTAGCCGACGACCGCGAGGTCGTGGGCGACGAAGAGATAGGTGAGGTCGAACTCCTGCTTCAGGTCGACCAGGAGGTTGAGCACCTGCGACTGGATCGACACGTCGAGGGCGGAGACGGGCTCGTCCGCGACGATGAACTTCGGCTGCAGGACGAGGGAGCGCGCCAGGCCGATCCGCTGTCGCTGCCCGCCGGAGAACTGGTGCGGGTACCGGTCGGCGGCCTCGCGTGGCAGGCCGACGCGCTCCAGCATGTCGAGCACGGCCGCCTCGCGTGCGGAGCGGCTCCCGAAGCCGTGGATCCTGAGCCCTTCGCCGACGAGCTGCCTCACCGTCATCCGGGGGTCGAGCGAGCCCACCGAGTCCTGGAAGACGATCTGCATGTGCCGCCGCGCGGCCTTGAGGTCGGACCTGCCCAGGGTCGTCACGTCGTCGCCGTCGAACCGGATCGTCCCGGACGTCGGCTCGAGCAGCCGCAGCAGCGTCCGCCCCAGGGTTGACTTGCCGCAGCCCGACTCGCCGACGAGCCCGACCGTCTCGCCCCGGTAGACGTCGAGGTCGACGCCGTCGACGGCCTTGAGCTGGCCGACGGTGCGCTTGAGGAAGCCCTTCTTGACCGGAAAGTACTTCGTCACGCCGCGCGCCTCGAGGAGGACGTCGCCCCGCGCGTGTGTCTCGGTCGCGCTCACCCCGCCACCCGGCTGGCGCTCGACACCCGGCGCCCGTCCTCGCAGAGCCAGCACGCCGACTCCTGCGGCGGCACCGGAAGGAGGTGCGGGTCCTCGCTCTGACAACGGTCGAACGCGTAGTCGCACCGCGGTGCGAAACGGCAGCCCGCCGGCCAGTCCAGCGGGCTCGGCACCATTCCGCGGATCGCCTCGAGCGGCTGCGTGTAGCGCATCCCGACCCGCGGGATCGATCGGAGCAGCGCCTCGGTGTACGGGTGCTGCGGCTCCGCGAACACGTCCGCCACGGGGCCGCGCTCGACGATGCGCCCCGCGTACATGAC
>DASUZN010000025.1:0-9954 GCA_036376855.1 Gaiella sp.
TTCGAGCTGGCCGAGGGGAATATCGTCCGCGTGGCGTCCGGCGAGCGGATCGGCACGATCGTCTCGACGCCGGCGAGCGACGGCGACTGACAACGCGCGAGAGGGAGGCGTAGTGGCAGCGATCGAGGAGTTCCTTGCGGACTGCGTGCGGCGGATGGACGGCTCGATCGAGCACACGCGCACGGAGTTCAACTCGGTCCGCACCGGCCGCGCGTCGACGGCGCTTCTCGACCGGATCACGATCGACTACTACGGCACGCCGACACCGCTGTCGAACATGGCGACGATCAGCGCCCCCGAGGCGCGCCTGCTCTCCGTGCAGCCGTACGACTCCACGCAGATCAAGACGATCGAGAAGGCGATCATGGAGTCCGACCTCGGGCTCACGCCGTCGAACGACGGCAAGCTGATCCGCCTGCCGATCCCGTCCCTGACGGAGGAGCGGCGCAAGGAGCTCGTCAAGCTCGTGCGCCGCTACGCGGAGGACGGGAAGGTCGCGATCCGGAACGTCCGCCGTGACGTGATGCGCCACCTCGAGGAGCTCGTCCGGAAAGGCGATGTCGGCGACGACGAGGAACGGCGCGCCGAGACCCAGGTGCAGAAGCTCACCGACGATCACGTCAAGCGGATCGACGAGCTCCTGAAGCACAAGGAAGCCGAGATCATGGAGGTTTGACGCCTCCGGCGCCAAACCTCTCAACCAGCGTGTCGACGGACCGGGCGGGGCTCTCCAGCGACCAGTCGCGCGAAGCGCGAGTGGTCGCCATCATCATGGACGGCAACGGCCGCTGGGCCGAGGCGCACGGCACGACCGTCGCGGAGGGTCACCGGGCCGGCGCCCGCGCGCTCCGGCGGACGGTCGAGGCGGCGATCGACCTCGGGATCGAGACGCTCGTCGTCTACGCGTTCTCCACCGAAAACTGGACCCGCCCCTCGGACGAGGTCGCGGACCTGATGATCCTGCTCTCCGAGACGATCGACGAGGAGCTCCCGGACCTCGCCAAGCAGGGCGTACGCACGCGCTTCCTCGGCCGGCGCGACCGCATCGACCCTGCGATCCAGGAGCAGATGCGCGCGCTCGAGGACGAGACGGCCGCGCTCGACACCCTTTCCCTCTGGATCGCGTTCGACTACGGCGGGCGGGCCGAGATCGTCGACGCCGCGCGCCGGCTCGTCGAGGACGGCGTCCCGGCCGAGGACGTCGACGAGGCGGCGCTCGCCGAGCGGCTCTACGCGCCGGCTCTCGGCGAGATCGACCTCCTGATCCGCGCCTCGGGCGAGCTCCGCATCTCGAACTTCCTGCTCTGGCAGCTGGCCTACGCAGAGCTCGTCTTCACCGACACGCTCTGGCCGGACTTCGACGTCGACGACCTGCGCGCGGCGGTCGAGGCGTATGCCGCGCGTCAGCGCCGCTTCGGGGCGCGGACGGCCACGTGAGCCCGTTCGTCTCGCGGCTCGTCGTCGCGGCCGTCCTCCTACCGCTCGTGCTCGGGATCGTGTGGCTCGGCGGCTGGTGGCTCTTCGGGCTCGCCGCCGTCGGCGGCCTGCTGGCGCTGCACGAGCTCTTCACGATCTCCCGCAGCCTGCGGCCGATCGTGCTCGGGGGCTACGTCGGCGTGCTCCTGACGCTGCTCGGCGCCCAGCTCGGCGGGGCGACCTGGGTGCTGCCCGGGATCCTCGCGACTATTCCGGCCGCACTGCTCGTGTTCTTCGTCTCGAGCGCGCGCCAGCACGCGGTCGCGGGTTTCGCGGTGACCGTGCTGGGCGTCGTCTGGGTCGGAGGCGGGCTCGCCTACCTGATGCTCCTGCGCGACCTCCCGAGCGACGGACGGCTACTGATCTTCGTCACGCTGCTGACGGTCTTCGCCGACGACACCGCGGCATTCTTCGTCGGGCGCACGATCGGCAGGCACCGGATGGCGCCTGTCATCTCGCCCGGGAAGTCGTGGGAAGGCTTCGTCGGCGGCACCGTCGCCGCCGTCGCCGTCGCGTTCTTCGCGCTCTACGACCAGGACGTCGTGACGACGGGCGAGTCGCTCGTCCTCGGCCTCGTGATCGGAGTCGCGGCGACGCTCGGCGACCTGTTCGAGTCGGCCGTCAAGCGCGACCTCGGCGTGAAGGACTCCGGCCGGCTGCTCGCAGGCCACGGAGGCGTGCTCGACCGCGTGGACTCGCTGCTCTGGGCGGGTCCTGCCGCATACATCGCGCTCCTCGCCCTGACCTAGATCTAGCCTGAACGGCTCCTTCACGGGGGCTCAGGCATCCTTGCGGCGTGAAACGCGTCGCGATCCTCGGAGCGACCGGGTCGATCGGCCGGCAGGCGATCGAGATCGTCGCGGCACACCCGGAGCTCGAGCTGTGCGCGCTCCAGTCCGGCTCGACGCCGCTCGAGGAGCTCGTCGCCGAGCACGCGGTCGAGCACACGCAGCTCGGCGGCGACCCCGTCCCGCTGCTCGAGCGCAGCGCCCCCGACGTCGTTCTCAACGCCGTGGTCGGGTTCGCGGGCGTCCGGGCGACGCTGTGGGCGCTCGAGCACGGTGTCACGCTCGCGCTCGCCAACAAGGAGAGCCTCGTCGCGGCCGGGGAGCTCGCCGTTGCCGCGCACGAGCGTGGGGGCGGGCTGCTCCTGCCAGTGGACAGCGAGCACTCGGCGCTCCACCAATGTCTCGAGGGGCGCGACCCGGCAAGCGTCGCCGGCCTCGTCCTGACCGCGTCCGGTGGGCCGTTCCGCGGCCGCACGCGCGACGAGCTCGCGGACGTGACCGCGGAGCAGGCGCTCGCTCACCCGACGTGGCGCATGGGGCCGAAGATCACGATCGATTCGGCGACGCTCGCGAACAAAGGACTCGAGCTGATCGAGGCTCACTGG
The DNA here is from genome assembly GCA_036376855.1 of Gaiella sp. Classification (GTDB taxonomy): domain Bacteria; phylum Actinomycetota; class Thermoleophilia; order Gaiellales; family Gaiellaceae; genus Gaiella. The sequence goes on from DASUZN010000025.1 coordinate 2,870, forward strand.
CTCTTCGGCCTGCCCTACGACGCGATCGAGGTCGTTGTGCACCCATCCTCGATCGTCCACTCGCTCGTGCGCTTTCGCGACGGCGCGCTCCTCGCGCACATCGGGCTTCCGGACATGCGCGTCCCGATCTCGTACGCGCTGACGTACCCGTCGCGCTCGGCGACGTCCGTGCCGCAACTGCCGCTCGAAGGGCTGACGCTTGCCTTCGAGGCGGTCGACGACCACGCCTTTCCGCTGCTCGGGCTGGCCCGGGCGGCCGGCGAGCGCGGCGGAACGGCTCCCTGCGCGTACAACGCCGCCAACGAGGTCGCCGTCGCCGCCTTCCTGGAGGGCCGGCTCGCGTTTGCCGATATCGCATCCGTGGTCGAGGAGACACTCGCTCGCGTCGACGGCACGCCTGCGCGCGACCTCGACGACCTCGTGGCCGCCAACGCCGAGGCGCGGCGCCTCGCCGCCAGGGGGCTGCAGCCCGCATGACGATCTTCGTCGCGATCGTCGGCCTCGGAGTGCTCATCCTCGTGCACGAGCTGGGCCATTTCCTCGTCTCGCTCGTGCTGGGCATGCGGCCACGTCGGTTCTACGTCGGGTTCCCACCGGCGATCTGGAAGTACACGCGCAACGGCATCGAGTACGGCGTCGGGGCGATCCCGCTCGGCGGCTTCGTGAAGATCCCGGGGATGCATCGCCCGTCGCCGGCGGACGTCGACATGGGCCTCGGTCGCGCGCTCCGGGAGGCTCCGGCGCTCGAGGGCACCGCAGCCCGGCTGCGCGGCGCTCTGGCCGCCGACGATCACGACGCCGCGCGCGACTCGTTGCGCGTGCTGCGCGAGCTCGCGGCCGAGCAGGAGCTGACGGCGAGCACCGCCGCGGCGCTCGCGAAAGGCCTCGACGACCTCGCCGACGCGCTCGGACCGACGGCGTACTGGAGAGCGCCGACGTGGAAGCGCGTCGCCGCGATCGGCGCCGGGCCTGCGGCCAACATCGTGCTCGCGCTCGTCCTCTTCACGGGCCTCTTCATGACCTCGGCCGGCAAGGCGACCACGACCGTCGAGGCCGTCTCGAGCGGCACTCCAGCGGCCTCCGCAGGCCTACAGGCCGGCGATCGGATCGTGTCGATCGACGGAGCGGTCGTCCAGGCCGAGGACATCTCTCATCTGATCTCCGGCTCCGACGGCCGCACGCTGACCGTCGTGGTGGTCAGAGACGGCCGGCGCGTGACGCTCCCGCCGACGGCTGCCAGGCGAACCGACGGCACCTACCGCCTCGGCTTCATGCTGTCGGGCGTGGGACTGCCACCGCTCGAGGCAGCGGGGGAGGCGTTCGCCCTCACCGGGCAGGTGACGCGCGACATCGGCAAGTCGCTCGGCCGCCTCGTGACCGGCTCCGGGCGCGACCAGATCTCGAGTCCCGTCGGAATCGTGCAGGGCTCCTCCGACGCCGCGAAACAGGGAACGGAGAGCTTCCTCTTCGTCCTCGGCCTCATCTCGCTCTCGATCGCCTTGCTCAACCTGCTCCCGCTGCTGCCGCTCGACGGGGGCCACATCGTCTTCGCGATCGCCGAGGGCATCCGTGGGCGCTCTGTCCGCCGGGAGATCTACGAGCGCGTCTCGGTCGTCGGTATCGGCCTCGTGCTGTTGCTCTTCGTGATCGGCCTCTCGAACGACATCGGCCGCCTTTCCTGACGCTGCGCGTCACGAAAGGCTAGAAGAGCGGGTCGAGACCGAGCGCAGCGGCAAGCCCTTCTCGGTACTCGGCTCGCGGGATCTCCACCGCACCGAGGCTCTCGAGGTGCGGGGTGAGCCACTGGACGTCAAGGACGCGCCGGTCCGCGGCGCCGGCCTGTCGCAGGAGCTCGACCAGCCCGACGAAGGCGGCCTTGGAGGCGTCGGTGCGTCGGTGGAACATCGACTCGGCGGCGAACAGCCCGCCGATCGCGACGCCGTAGAGCCCGCCCGCCAGACCGTCGGCGTCCCACGCCTCGACGGAGTGCGCCCAGCCCTGTTCGTGCAGCTCCCCGTACGCGGCCTCGATACCCGAGTCGATCCAGCTGGCCGGGTCCCCGGGACGCGCGCATCCCGAGACCACGTCCGCGAAGGCAGTGTCAACGCGGATCTCGTAGCGCCGCCGCGCCCGGCGGAGCGTGCGCGAGAGCGGAAGGAGGTCGATCGGCACGACACCGCGCCGCGCGGGCGAGAACCAGCCGATGCGAGAGCCGACCGGCATGGGGAAGAGGCCGAGGCGGTACGCGGCGACGAGGGTCCCCGGAGCGAGGTCGGCGCCGACCGCCCAGAGATCGTCGCGGTAGTCGTCGGGAGGCGCCTCGAGCCGCCACGGCGTGGGAGGGGGCTCGGCCACCACCTGCGCATGGTGCACGCCCGTTGGGCGCCCGCGGCGCGGGTACCCTGACCCGCGATGGCGAGCGCGCACCAGATCCGCGTCGGCGGCGTCGCGATTGGCGGCGGCGCACCGGTCGTCGTCCAGTCGATGACCTTGACGAAGACCCACGACGTCGAGGCGACGACGGCGCAGATCGCCGCGCTCGCGTCCGCCGGCTGCGAGATCGCACGCGTCGCCGTGCCGAAGAAGGAGGACGCTCGCGCGCTGCCGCTCGTCGTCCGCCTCTCGCCGATTCCGGTGATCGCCGACATCCACTTCAACGCCTCGCTCGCCCTCGACGCGATCGAGGCGGGAGTCCACGCCGTGCGGATCAACCCCGGCAACATCGGCGGACCGGACAAGACCGAGCAGGTCGTGAAGGCCGCAAAGCGCGCCGGGATCCCGATGCGGATCGGCGCCAACGCGGGCTCGCTGCCGAAGCACCTCGAGGCGCTCGCCCAAGAGGACACGGCCGAGGCGCTCGTCGTGGAGGCGCTCGAGCAGGTCGAGATCCTGGAGCGCCTCGACTACCGCGACTTCAAGATCTCGGTCAAGGCCTCGCACGTGCCGACGATGATCCGCGCGTATCGGATGCTGTCCGAGAAGGTGCCCTACCCGCTCCACCTCGGCGTCACCGAGGCCGGAACGCCGTTCGCAGGGTCGATCAAGAGCGCCGTCGGCATGGGTGCGCTCCTGATGGACGGCATCGGCGACACGATGCGCGTCTCCCTCACGGCCGATCCCGTGAAGGAGGTCGAGGTCGCGTGGGAGATCCTGAAGGCGCTCGGGCTGCGCGAGCGCGGCCCGGTGATGATCGCGTGCCCGTCGTGCGGGCGCGACAACGTCGGGGTCGAGAGCCTCGCGGTCGTCGTCGAGGACCGTCTGCGTGCGTACCCGCAGGCGTTCGAGGTCGCGGTGATGGGGTGCGCGGTGAACGGCCCGGGCGAAGCGGGCGACGCGGACTTCGGGATCGCCGGCGGCCGGGACGTCGGCTTCGTGTACGCGCACGGCAGGGTGCTGAAGAAGGTCTCGTCCGACATCCTGATCGACGAGCTGTTCCACGAGATCGACCTCTGGATCGAAGCCGGGATGCCGCGCCCGAAGCGCCTCAAGCTGGCCAAGCCGGCCGCGCTTGCGATGGCCGAGGCGAGCCTGATCCCGATGGGAACCGCCGCACCCGACTGATCGGGAGCTCAACTTCCGGCCGGCGCGACCGATACCGTCCGGGCATGCCGCGGCGCGCGCTCTCCGTCCTCTGCCTGCTCGGCGCGCTCGCGCTCGTCACGGGCTGCGCCGGCGCGAAGTCGACCGCCTCCTCGATCCCGGAGTCGGCATCGCTCGCCCCGGCCGACGCGCTCGCGTACGCGACCGTGACGACGGACGAGGGCTCGGATCAGTGGAAGAACGCGGAGAGCCTCCTCGCGCGCGTTCCCGGCGCGAAGGACGGCGTGTCGGGCTCGGTCGGTTCGGCCCTCGGCGAGCAGGGCGTCGACTGGAAGAACGACGTCCGGCCCGCGATCGGCCCCGAGCTCGTCGTGGTCGCGACCGCGGACCAGCAGCCGATCGTGCTCGTGCAGCCCTCCGACGAGGCGAAGCTCGAGGCGCTGCTCGCGAAGAGCGACACGACATACATCCGCGCCGAGGTCGACGGCTGGGAGGCGCTGGCGCAGAGCCAGGCTGCGCTCGACGCCTATCGCGCGTCGCTCGACAAGGGCACGCTCGACGACGTCGATGCGTTCAGCCAGGGATTCGAGTCGCTGCCCTCCGACGCGCTCGCCCGGGTCTGGGTCGACACCGCACGGCTCTCGAAGGACCTCGGCCGGCTCGTGGAGCAGGCGTCCACCGAGGTCGACCTGGGGCTCGACTGGCTCGCCGCCGCGGTTGCAGCGGAGGAGGACGGAGTGCTCCTGACCCTCGGGATGCGGATGCCGGGCGGCGGCGACACGCGCTACGAGCCCGAGCTGTTCGACCGGGTGCCGGCGGACGCGGTCGCCGCCGTTTCGTTCGGCGGCACGCAGAAGCTCCTCGACCGGGTGCAGGGAAACGTCGACCTCGACAACGTCTCGGGCCAGATCGAGAGCCTCACGGGTGTCTCGCTCAAGGGCCTCACCGACGCGCTGAGCGGCGAGGGCGCGCTCTACGTCCGCCCGAGCGGCGAGCAGGTGCCGGAGGTCACGCTCGTCCTGCGCCCGCCCGACCCGTCGAAGACGTGGGAGACCGTCGACGGCCTCGCGCGGAAGCTCGCCGAGCAGGCGAAGACGACGATCACGGTGCGGACGCAGGACGGCACCGAGGTGCATCGCGTCGCGACCGATCAGGCCACGATCTCCTACGCGCGGATCGGCGACGACACGATCGTCGCGACGACCGGCGCCAACGGGATCCGGACATTCCTGGCGGACGGCCCGAAGCTCGTCGACAGCGACGCGTACAAGCGTGCTGCGGACGCGGTCGACATGGGGGAGAAGACGCGCGGTTTCGTCTACGTCGACGTCGACGGAGTGCTTCCGCTGGCCGAGCAGGCTGGCGAATCGCTCCCGCCCGACGCAAAGGACACCGTCGCGGCGATCGACTCGTTCATCCTCCAGGCGAGCGGCGAAGGCGACGTGACGAAGGTGAGCGGCTTCGTCCGGCTGAACGACTGAGCCTCGCACCCTGTCGTCTAGATTGTCGCGGATGGTGCAGCGGCAGTCGACGCTCTTCCTCCCGACGCTCCGGGAGGACCCCGCAGACGCGGAGGCGGTCTCGCACAAGCTGCTCGTCCGTGCTGGGCTGATCCGCCAGGTCGGCGCGGGTCTCTGGACGTACCTGCCAGCCGGCTGGCGCGTGCACGAGAAGGTCGTCCAGGTCGTGCGCGAGGAGATGGACGCGATCGGCGGCCAGGAGATGTCAATGCCCGTCCTCACGCCAGCCGACCTCTGGCAGCGAACCGGCCGGTACGACACCTGGGACGACGTCCTCATCAAGCTGCAGGACGGCTCCGGGCGCGACTTCGTGCTCGCGGCGACCCACGAGGAGACGGTCACGTCGCATGCGCGCGAGATGCGTTCGTACCGCGACCTGCCGAAGATCCTCTACCACTTCCAGACGAAGGAACGCGACGAGCCGCGGCCGCGTGGCGGGCTGCTCCGCGTGCGCGAGTTCGTGATGAAGGACTCGTACTCGTTCGACCGTGACGCGGAAGGGCTCGACCGCTCGTTCCTCGCGCACAAGGGTGCCTACGACCGGATCTTCGAGCGCTGTGGCCTCGAGGCGGTCAGCGTCCAGGCCGAGTCGGGGATGATGGGCGGGCGCGAGTCGGTCGACTACCTCGCGCCCTCCGGCTCCGGCGAGAATACGCTCGTCACGTGCGAGAACGGTGACTACGCGGCCGACCTCGAGATCGCCCGCGGCGTCCCGCGCGCGGCCTCGTTCCCCGAGCCGCTCGAGGCTCCGGCCGAGGTGGAAACCCCTGGCATCGAGACGTGCGAGGCCCTCGGGGGCTTCCTCGGGATCGACGTCGCGGCGACGAGCAAGGCGATGCCCGTCGTCGCGGACGGACACGTCGTGCTCGCGCTCGTCCGCGGCGACGACCGCCTCGACGAGGCCAAGCTCGTGTCCGCGCTCGGCGCTCTCGTGCGACCCGCCCAGCCGGACGAGATCCGCGAGGCGTTCGGGGCCGAGCCGGGCTCGCTCGGACCCGTCGGATTCCGCGGCCGCGTCGTGCTCGACGAGACGCTGCGCGAGGGCCAGTTCGTCGCCGGCGCGAACAGGACTGGCTACCACCTGCGCGGCGTCGAGCACGGACGCGACTTCGAGGCGGAGATCGTCGACATCCGGCTCTCGCACGAGGGTGACCGCTGCCCCCGCTGCGGCGGAGCGCTCGCGTTCCACACGGCGATCGAGGTCGGCCACATCTTCAAGCTCGGCACCAAGTACTCGGTCTCTCTCGACGCGACGTACCTGGACGAGGAGTCGGTCGAGCACCCGATCGTGATGGGGAGCTACGGGATCGGCCCCGGGCGTGTGCTCGCCGCCGCGGTCGAGCAGGGTCACGACGAGCGCGGCATCGTCTGGCCGGCTTCGATCGCCCCGTACGACGTGCACGTGCTGTCGCTCGCTGGCGGCTCCGACGAGGTAGCGGCCCTCGCGGCCGGTGTCGCGGAGGCCCTGTCGGCCGCCGGTCGGGACGTGCTCCTCGACGACCGCGACGCGCGCCCGGGTGAGAAGTTCGCCGACGCCGACCTGCTCGGCTGCCCGCTTCGCGTCACCGTGGGCAAGAAGTCGCTCGACGACGACTCGGTCGACGTCCGTCGCCGGTCGGACACCCAGGACGCGCGCGTGCCGCGCGCGTCTGTGATTGACTGGACCAAGGAGGACTGATGGCGGCGAAGAAACGGACGTACGCGAGCGAGCCGCTCGGGCCCGCGATCGAGAAGCTGATGGCCCAGACGGGCGTGACCTACCGTGCCCTGGCAGAGAAGTCCGGGCTCTCGGCCGGCTACCTGAACCACATCGTGCACGGCAACCGCCCCGTGCCGTCGAACGAGGTGCTCGCCCGGCTTGCCGGCGCATTCGGCGTCAAGCCCGAGCATTTCCGCGAGTACCGCATCCGCGTGATCACGGACCGGCTCGAGCAGATGCCCGAACTCGTCGACCGGCTGTACAAGAAGCTCGGCTGATCGCCGCTCGCCCGGCGGGCGCGCGCGAGGTAGGGAGGTCGGCGAGGG